>JAHFDX010000525.1:0-2635 GCA_023248785.1 Myxococcales bacterium | reverse complement strand
AGGCCGCTTCAACACCCGCAGTCACGTAAATCGTTCCGCCGTCGAAAATCGAGAGGAACGCTTGGCCTTGCGAAGAATCTGCAGTCGCGACAAGGGGCGCACCGCGAAGCGCGCGCGCGTTGTCAACCATGAGATCAAGCGTTATCGAACGACCGCCATCCGCCGTCGCAGCGACTACAACGGACACTGAGACTCTGTGCCATGTTCCCGACTCCAATAAAGTTATGGTGGGCAGGACTTCGCTTGTCCCAAGCGCAGTCAATCCATTCCAAACACCGATGGAACATGACAGCGCAGTCGTCGCGGACTGCCTTCCGCAGATCAGCGTGAGGCGCTGGTTCTCGTTTGTGAAGACGCCCGATCGCATGATGCGAAACAGTCCCATCTGACCCACAAACTGCAAATCTGCGTGGAGCCGAACATCGAACGCGTAGGTCAACGAGCCAATCGCAGCACGCGGGGTGTAGTTGAGTGCGCGTGCGGCTGCTCCCCAAACGACGCGTGCGTCACCAGATCGAAGGGTCGTCGACAACGCGTGACCGTGCCCGTCGTCGAGCGAAACCACGTCCACCGTGCCGGAAGCGGATGTAATGACGGGATTCACTTCCCACGATCCAACAAGCGGACTACTTCCTTCGAACGTGTCGCAAAGAACGAGACCTTGACCGGAAGTGCAGACTGACGGCAAGGCGCCCGAGTCGGATGTCGCAGCGTCAGACGCATCTGCACCCGACGTCGCATCATCTGCACCCGACGTCGCATCAAAGGTGGTTCCACACGACGGCGACCCAGCGGCAAACACCACGCCGAAGCCCACGAGAAGGACTCTGCATGCAAACAGTTTCATCGAGCACTTAGGATACTCGATGCTCGCATCCGTGTGCGAAGGCACTGTGCATTGTCAACGTACCGAGGGGTCCGGTGGAGCCGAGGGGAATCGAACCCCTGACCTCTTCCATGCCATGGAAGCGCTCTCCCAACTGAGCTACGGCCCCAGAAATTTGGGAAGGCAGTGTTTACCTGAATCCATGGGGAGTGTCTTGCACATTTTTCCACGGGATACGGCTCAGACTGGGCCCGCTCAGAACTTGATCCCGTTTTCCGCACGATGCTTCCACCAACGCCATCCGAGCCACGCGGTGGGCAACGCTGCGACCGCCGCAAGAGGCAAACTCACGGCGACACCCAACGCAACCGTAGTCGCCGTCGCAACGCCCGCCATAACGCCCTTCGTTCGCGACTCCGCAAGCACTTCTCGACGCGTGGCCATGGACTCAACCTGCCGTGGGACTGTCGTTTGCGCAAGCGTTACCGACGTCACCGAACGGGTAATCCCCGTGCCGTCGACCGTAGCCACTTCGCGAGTAGATCGATCTCCGCTGCGGACATCTGTTCATCAAAACGCGGCATGTGGCCCTTCAACTCGCCGGACAGAGCTCGTGCACAATACGTAGTCGGGCCTGAGGGATCGGTAATTTGCGCCGTCGTCCACGCAAGGCTTCCGTACCGCCAAAGTTCCGGCGCCAAATCCGAACCTTTTTCGTCACCATTTCCGTGAAGCGTGTGACACGCCGTGCATCGAAACGTCACGATACGCTCACCCAGCGCGAGCTCCTCCGTGGTGGCGCGGGTCGCCGGATCACCCGGCTCTTCACCTTGCTTCACCAAGAAAGCGACAACCGCACGCAGCTCAACATCCGATTTAACCATGCGCCTATCTGCATCCTTTGGCGCATTCGGAGGTTGGGACATGACTCCGGGCATCTCACCACGATACGGAGTGGAGCCAAAACGATCGGGCGCATCAGGCTCACGAAGCATGTGTTCAAGCCAAGCAGGCGTGCCCCACCCGTCGAGCGCAGGAGCCTTCGCTTTTTTCGGATCGCCCATCCCTGCCATGGGATGACACGTCGCGCAGTATTGTTCGAACAAAGCGGGTCCATGCACCACGGGATCGCCCCGCATCATGGCAAGCGGCCCAGCAGCGGGAACGCCCCCTCGCGCGAGTTCGTTTGCACGAAGCGCTGTTCGTTCGGCTTTCGCGAGCGCTTTGACAATCGCGGGATCCGACGCATCCTTGCGACGTCCCAGCCCCACAACCGCTGCACACGCAGCACCCATGAGCAGAGCGGGAGTATACAAAGCGACAAGCGATCGCTTTCCCTTTCGATCGAGCCACGGAAGGAGACCGAAATATAGAAGAGACCCGCCCGGAATAGCGGCCGGTCCGAGCAACTCGAAAGCACCCGAGAAGTATTTTCTCGCGCGAAACATCGGTTCCAAAAACCACTCTGGCCGCGCGAGGTAATCAGAACGTGGATCAGCCGGCGCATCAAGCTTTGGAGGACCTGAAAAGAAAGACCACACAACGAGCAAAACCACCGTTACGCCCACATATGCGGCCATACGCGATCGCGAAACTGGTTGCTCACCCAAACGCCGACGAACAAAAAGCAGAACCGCAAAAACGACGACGAGGCCGCCCACGATATGAAGCGCATACGCGCGCACCAGCCCGAGCGCGCCCCATTCGTCACCACCTTGGATCCATTTTGATGTGACCGGGCCAAGGCCTGGCGCATACGCGATGAGGTGCGTCTCTACGTTTCGGGCCCAGTAACTAAACTGATCCCAC
>JAHFDX010000524.1 GCA_023248785.1 Myxococcales bacterium | reverse complement strand
TGGCTTCTCGCACGACCATTGCTCGGATCGATCGCGGGTCGCCAGGCGGAGGTTCGTGATCTGACAGACCGACTCGAATGGCGCGAGCTTTTTGCTGCACACCTCTCGCTCGTCGGAAAGAACGCGGACGCGCTCGAACACCTTTCGTCGTGGGCTGATGCTTCAGGGAGAGCCCCGTCGCGCGTGCTTCGTATTCTCGCGGCGCTGGTCACAGCGTCTGTTGTTGGCTTGGGCCTCGCGACAATTGCCGTTCCCAATTTGCGACCGCGCGTGATGCAGTTAGCAATTGCATCATCCATTGTTACATTTGTGGCTCGGGCACGGTTTGCGACTCTGTTGCGCATGACGCGCGATTTTGGCGGGGTTGTACATGGCTCGCGACCCTTGTTTCGAATGGCGGAGGTATTGGCGTTGGAACTGCCATCGCTACGAGCGATCGCCGAGAGTCTCACGGCAGGGTCCCGTCGTGCTTCGGAAGACCTGTCAAAGCTCGCGCGCATTGCGTCCTTTGCGGAAGCCCTGGAGAACGAGGTTTTTCGGTGGTTTCTCGCTCCGATTTTCTTGTGGGACGTGCACTGTGCGCTCGCACTCGAAGATTGGCGGGCGCGCCACGGTGGCCGGGTGCGGGCATGGACGGAGGCGCTTGCGCACATGGAAGCAGTGGCGAGCTTTGCGGGGTTTTCCTTCGAACATCCCGAGTTTGTCTATCCAAATGTAACTAATAAAGTTCAATATGTGGCTGAGAAGCTGGGCCATCCAATGATTCCAAAGGCAAGGCGCGTTGGAAACGACGTTGCGCTCGACGGACCGGGGCACGCGTGGCTTGTCACCGGCTCGAACATGTCGGGAAAGAGTACGCTTTTGCGGGCTATCGGAACCAATGCGGCACTTGCGTATGCCGGCTTGCCGGTGTGCGCAGCGAAGCTTGAGTTGGGACTTTTCGACATAAGGCCGAGTGTGAAGGTGGGGGACTCACTTGAGGAGGGGGTCTCCTATTTTTACGCCGAGGTGTTACGAATGAAGAGCATCGTCACCGCGTCGAGCGGCAAACCCGTTTTGTTTCTTTTGGACGAGATTTTTCGCGGTACGAACTCGCGCGAACGGGTTCTTGGAGCGCGTGCGGTCTTGGGGCACTTGTGCACCATGGGAAGCGTGGGGGCCGTGTCAACGCACGACGTTGCGTTGGCCGACGGGGCGTTGCCTGAAGCGGTGACCAACGTGCACTTCGAGGAGCAGGTGGATGGAGGGAAGATGTCGTTCGACTACGTGCTTCGGCCGGGGGTTGTGCGCAGTGCGAATGCGCTGCGGATCATGAGGGCATTGGGGTTACCGGTGGAGGTGGAGGGGATTTAGGATCGATGCGGCGGCTGGACGAGAAGCTGGCGCACTTGCATGCCGCCTGCGAGCGCTTCTTGTCGGGCTCATGAGGTAGTCCGACTACCGAAGGATGGCATTGTGGGAATTGCTTCGGTTGAAAGCCCTTAGGCTCCTGGCCCTTAGGGCTCCCGAGAGCATCGCTTGAAGCCTTCGGGCATCTCCGAGTGCTGGACACACCTGTACTTATCGCTCTTGTACACGTCGACGACACGCGGGTCTTTACACTCTCGATCGGTCGAGCACGCCACGGCGTAGTTGGCGGGGGTCCATTCTTTTTGGCACGACAGCGCGTGGTGGTCGGGGCCACCAAAGATGCAGTATTCGCCGGCAGGGCAGTCTTTCGTTTCTCGGCACCGGACGATGATGCGTGAGCGACTAGGATAGCCTGCTTCGGAGATCGCGGATGCTTCGGACTCGGTTACACACCGGGGCGCTTCGCTCTCGTGCCCCGGCTCGCCTAGAACGCAAACCGGCGTAGCCCCGGTGCAGTGCATGAACCCGCACGGAATTTCGATGGACGCTGGAGTCAACGCGGAGTGTGAAGGCGGCGCAATGTCTGTCGTTGGAGCACGCGGTGCCGATATAGATGGCCCGCACGCCACGAGAAGAACTATCCCCGAGCTGATGAGCACCGGCACGCCAACAAATGACATCGATACCTTTGCGCCTGACACTGCGGGCCCATGATAACAGGCTTTACAACTCATCCGAAATAAAACTCATCACGTTACGAATCTCCGTGGTCCCGCACGCGAGAGCAATGATCCGATCGAGCCCAAGTGCGTTTCCGCCGCTCGGCGGAATACCGCGATCCATCGCTGCGACGAACCGCTCGTCGATGGGGTATACAGGCAAGCCGCGCTCGCGCCTTAGATGCTGGTCCTTTTCGAACCGCGCGCGTTGTTCGACGGGATCGGTGAGCTCCCCAAAGCCATTGCATAGTTCGACGCCTGCTGCATACACCTCGAAACGCTCCGCATAACGTGCGTCGGTCGGGTTCTTCCGCGCGAGCGATGCCTGCTCTGTTGGATAGCTGTGCACAACGACTGCGTGAGGGAGAGCTGCAAGTCCGGGCTCGATCTTGTCTACAAGCGTGCGAAAAAACGTGTCTTCATCGTGCTTCGCCCACGCGAGCATCGTCGCTTCATCGACGCCGGCAAAATTCGTGAATGCATCCCTCACGCTGATGCGTGCAAATGGAGGGGCCGTTGAAATGGTATGACCGTTGATACAAATCGAGCCACCGGTGAGACTCGCAACGAGCTCTTCGGTGTCGTGAATCATCTCTTCGATGCCGGCATGCGTTCGATACCATTCGAGCATTGTGAACTCGGGATTGTGCCGCGACCCGAATTCGCCCCGGCGGAAGCATTTGCACACCTGGAAGATGCGTTGGAAGCCGTCCGCGAGAAGGCGTTTCATCTGGTACTCGGGGGACGTAATCAGAAATCGCGACGTGGCATCGGTCACTACCTCGTACGCGTCGAGGTGTACGTCGAGCCCGGGGGAGGGAACAAGCAACGGCGTTTCGACTTCGACAAAGTCCCGCGTCTCAAAGAAACGACGCACGTCGCGCATAAGTGCTGCGCGCTTTTCTAGGAGCTTCATCGAACGCGTGCGGCTTCGGTGATCGTGCGCGTGGCGTATGTCTTAATCTCACGCGCCATCCACGGCCCAAGGAGCGCGAGTGCAATAACAACCACGACCAGCCGCGGCAAATGTGCGGCGGTTGGATCTTGCAATTGCGAGGCGGCTTGAAACGCCGCGACAACGAGGCCAACTGCCGCGGCGAGGGCAAGGACAGGCAACGACACAGCGCCTGCAAGCCAGAGAGCCTCTTGTGCCGCGTGGCCGAGCACGTTAGCCGCCACCCTCACTTGCATCCGCGGCATCACTCGTACTCGTTGCATCGCTCGAGTCGCTCGCATCTGAAGCATCGGACGATGTGTTTGCATCCGCGGCATCACTCGTACTCGTTGCATCGCTCGAGTCGCTCGCATCTGAAGCATCGGACGATGTGCTTGCATCGGCGGCGTCCGCGTCCGTTTGTGTGCCTCCGTCGGTTGGCGAAGGTGCGGCATCCCCGGCGACAGCGGACTGC
>JAHFDX010000523.1 GCA_023248785.1 Myxococcales bacterium | reverse complement strand
AACTGCTCCTTCAATGCGCGACCGCCGCTGACGATTACGCGCGCTTCGCCGAGATCGGGACGTTCGCTCTTGCCTTGCTCGAGGGACACAAATTCCACGCGCGCGGAGGCAGCAGATGGCGTCGCCGTCGCGATGGCTTCGACGGGGCTCGAGCCTCCGCTTGGTTCGGCCGCGGGAAATTCGGTCTGGCGTACGCTAACAACGTGAACGGGCGTTTGAATTTCGCAGTGTCCATAGGCATTCCCCGCAAAGGTTGGCCGGCGATAGATGCGCTTGTTTCCATCTACGATCACCTTGTTGATGTCTGGCGCATAGCCGGCACCGATCTTGGCGGCCACCCGGGGGGCCAAATCCTTGCCGAACGTGCTCGCCGTTACAACGACGGTATCGAAGCCTTTTGCCGCGGCGACGACAGTGGGGGCGTAGCGCTCGCAGACGTACCCTTTGAGTGACGGGTCATCCGCAACAAGGATTTTTGCCGCTCCGTAATTTGTAACTGACGATGCAGTATTTTTTGCGCCGTCACCCATCACGAGGATCGAAAACGCGCCGCCGAGCTGGCGCGCAAAGGTAATCGCGCTGTGCGTGCTCTTTCGAACGGCGCCGTCGTGTAACTCTGCGACCACAAGGACATTGGCCATCACAGCACCTTCGCTTCCGTCTTGAGCTTTTCAACCAATTCGCCCACGGACTTCACCTTGATTCCCGCTTTGCGTCCGGGCGGAAGTTCCGACGCACCGTACGTAACTTTGACCGACGGGTCACTCACAAGTTCGTTGAGCTTGACCTCAACGAGCGACTTTTTCTTGGCGGCCATGATGGCCATCAACGCGGCAAAGCGCACGCCTTCTGGATAGGCGTGTGTTTCGGCCGTCTGTGCAGCCTTCACGCCGTGGGGCGCTACGATGCGAAGGTCGACCGACACGACAGCCGGCAGCGTCACGCGAAGGTTGAGCGTTCCACCATCGACTTCGCGGCTTACGAGCAGTGCTTTGTCTGCCTCGCTTTTTATCTGTCCTGCAAAGGTCGCTTGCGGCCAATCCAAGTACTCTGCGAGCAGTTGCGCAACTTGGTTTGAGTCGCCCTCGACCTGTTGTTTACCTAACAAGACGAGATCTGGGTTCTCGCGCGCTACCAACGTCTTGAGTGCACGCGCAACGAGATCGCCATCGAGCGCGTCATCCGTTGAATCCACGCGGATGGCGCGATCGGCCCCGGTCGCGAGGGCGGCTCGCAGCGTTTGTTCAACGTCCTTGGGCCCAAAACTCACGACGACGACTTCACCGAGGCGCGCCTTCGGGTTTGCGCCATTTTCGGTGAGTCGAAGCGCTGTTTCGACTGCGTACTCATCGAATGGATTGGGCTTAAACTCGAGCCCAGTCGTGTCGACCTTTCCACCGACGATCTTGATTTTGTTCGCATTATCCGGGTCCGCGACCCGCTTTAGAGGAACGAGAATCTTCACGAGCGACTCCTGGTTGACGATGCAAAGAGAGCCTCAGCCTACCGGACCTTTCCATCGTTGGGGCGAGAGTTAGGGAGAAGCATGCGCCGTGTCAACGCGCAGGTTATGGCAATTCGCTCCGACTTCAGTTGACAGCTTGGCCCACCGAGCTGCTGGAGCCCCCCAGGGGAAGCGTGATTTCGTCTTCTTATGAACACGCTTCCGGGCCTCTCGGCAAATGCGACGGCTCACTCAGGAGCGTCGGCGACTTCAACCAGCTGCGATGCGATCCACTGTCCCACCGTTTGGTTGGCGACTGGAAGTGGGTGACTCGCCAAGGTGGCGCACACTTCGGCAAGCAGCGCCCCGCGACGCAGAAGTTCGTGTGCATCGAGTGTCATCGGCGAGACGTCGGCGGTTCGCACGACGAAGCCATCGCGGTAAACGATCAGCATAACGTCGGCTGCACCATTAACTGCTACGAACCGGGCAGCTACCGAGGCGGGCGTTGACACCAATCGTGCCGAGGGCGCCAAGCGAACCCATCGACGCTCACTATTGTAAAGATCGTCGATACCAAGAGGCCGTGGATTGGGTTTTGCTACGATCGCCTCGAGCTTTGCCCATTCCACACGGGCCAACGCCGCTGCATCGAAGTGAGCCTCCAGTAAAAACGGAGCGAATTGCCGACCCTGCAACTCGATCGCCGGAGCCTCCGATGGAAATCGCGCGATGTATGCGCTGCACGCGCGCGTGAAGGCCTCAGGGCCCAGAAGCTCCGCGGTGAGCGGGAAGACCTCGAACAGCGCATCGACTTGCCGGTACCAGTACATGCGTCGATAGATCGCCATGCAATCGCGTGCGCTCAGCGTGGGCGAAGCTGAAAACACCACGTCCTGCTCATCCGGACCTGGCTCTGTTCGCACGCACTGCCAGAAGGTGCTTTGTATCTCTGCGAGGTTCATTCAAGCCGCCGTGAGAACTTTCGCAGTTGCCGACTCGATTCGCCTGACTTCGTCGAGCAGCTGATCAAACGCAGGCAGATTCTCGTCCCACTCCACGATCACCCGCGCGTGCGGTGTTTTCGACGTGATGAGCCAAAAGAGGTCAAGAACATCGTCGCAAACGACGCTTCCGTGGTTGTCGAGAAGGTAGCCATCAGCTTGCTCGTGGCCTGCAAGGTGAATCTGCGTTACGCGGTCAAGCGGCACTGTGGCGAGATATTGGGTGGCCGAAAACCCATGATTGTGCGCACTAACGTAAACGTTGTTGACGTCGAGTAGAAGGTCGCAGTCTGCGCGTTTTACGATTTCGCTGACGAAGTCCCATTCGGGCATCGCGCTTGATTGGTACGAAACGTAACTTGAAACGTTTTCTATCGCGAAGCGACGACGAAGCCGCGTTTGCACTTGGTCGATGCGCTCGACCAAGTGTGTGATCGTCTCTTCGGTGTACGGCAAGGGCCACAGATCGTGGCCGTAGAAACCGTGCACGGAGCCGAAGCACACGTGGTCGGAGACAACGCCCGGGGAGAAGTCCTCAGCGAGCTTCCACAAGCCGTCGAGGTAGGCTTCCGAGAGCGGGGCGGTACTCCCGAGGGAGAGGCCGACGCCGTGAATGAGTACTTCCGCATCTTGACGAATGCGTTCGAGCACGGCCCGGGGACGACCTCCGCGCTCAAGAAAATTCTCGGTGATCACTTCGACACAAGGCGCTAGAGGACCGCGGTTTAGAATCGCGCTGTAGTGGCTGGTGCGCGCGCCATACCCGAACCTCATTCGCTCCCCGGCCTACGAAAGGACCTTGCCGCCCTGTTTGATGCAGTCGTCGGCCGAGGGGACGGTGATCCAACCCTGGCCCTTGCAATTGTTTGTGCC
The DNA here is from genome assembly GCA_023248785.1 of Myxococcales bacterium. GTDB lineage: Bacteria > Myxococcota_A > Polyangia > Polyangiales > Polyangiaceae > JAHFDX01. Next base: position 186 of record JAHFDX010000523.1, on the reverse strand, counting down.
GAAGCAGCCCCTGGTGTCGGAGCTGCATTCGCTCTTGCCCTTGCATTCGTTGATTCCGAGGCACTGAACGGGTTGTGTCACAACGGGCGCGTCCACTGCGGCGTCTGCCTTCACCGCGTCGGCAGTGGCTGCGTCTGTGCTTGGGACGACCTCCACAGCGTCTGGGTTGGCGCATTCGGATTTGGG
>JAHFDX010000522.1 GCA_023248785.1 Myxococcales bacterium | reverse complement strand
AGCTCGGCGACCATCCCCTTGATGGCACCATTGATCAGGCGACTTCGTTCCACTGGGTCAACGTAATTCTCTTCAATTTGGGCAAGAACACGCCCGAACTGGAGTGCCACGTCGCGCGCAGCCGATGTTCCGTCTGCCCGGGCCGCGGTCGAAATCCCATATGTAAGCAGGCTAATGACCACCGAAGGCCAAACGTTCCTTGCCATGAACCCAGCATATCTTGTCTTTATACGCCGTCTTTTTTTGGGTGTTTCACACTACTCAAAAATCGGCGATTCACAGACGACAAGTTCGGTTATCCTCGGACCAGTCGGAGCGCTTGCTCCGTTGTGAGGATTGTAAGGAGGTTCCCTTGTCCACGAATGAAAAAGAGTCGCTGTCGAATCTGCGTGCCGATGGCTCGAAGACGGACAAGCGCAAGCAGAGCCTGTACTTCCCCGAGTCGATGCTCCAGGAAATTTGGGAGGAGGCTCGCCGCCTCGACCGCTCACTCTCATGGGTGGTTCAACGAGCATGGAAACTGGCGCGCGTTGAGATCAAGAAGCTGCCGAGTGTCAACGAAGTCGAAGGCGGCGACGACGACGAGGGCTGAGCGCTTTTAGGTAGGCGCTCTTTTCTTCCGATGCCTGCCGGTCCTTCGAAATCCTCCGAATTACCGCGTTTTTCTGTCCCTCCCCCCGCAGTTGAGGGGGAGCGTCAGTTTTTTGCGCGCGCGGGCGACGGCACCAACCTGTACGTGCGCGCTCTGGAACTTCATCCAAGAAAGAGTCCTCGCGTCATCTTTTGCGACGGCATCCTCTGCGATGGCTTCATCTGGAAGTACCAGTGGCCCATGCTGTCGAAGGTGGCCAACATCGGGCACTGGCATTACCGCGGACACGGTCGCTCCGGCGCACCAATCGACGCAAATGCCATCGATATTCCATCGCACGCGGAAGACCTTCGCGAAGTCATTCGAGCTCTTGGCGATGAACCGTCCATTATCGTGGGCCACTCGATGGGATGCCAAGTCGCCCTCGAGTTTTATCGTCACTACTCGAGTTACGTTTCGGCGTTCATTCTTGAATGCGGGAGCTTCGGTCGCATCACGGCCACGTTTCACGGCCTTCCCATACTTGAGCTGGTTCTTCCAAGACTGATCGACGCCGCACTAAAAGCACCAGACATCGTACGCGCCGTTTGGAGCCGAATTCCCGCTGAAATGGCGCTTAAAATCGCGAAGATGGCGAAAGAAGTCGACCCCGATAGAGTCAACCCGGACGACATGTTGCCATATCTTCGCCACATGACTCACGTCGACTTTCCGATGTTTTTGCGAATGCTAAAAGCGGCGGGCGATCACACCGCGGGCGATTTGTTGGCGCAGGTTACCGCGCCGACGCTGGTCATCGCCGGAGAGCGTGACACGTTTACGCCGGCGTATCTTGCGGAAGCTACGGCGAACGCGATCCCAGGTGCCGAAATGCTGATGGTCCATGGGGGCACCCATGTCGCGCCGATTGAACAACCCGAGGTCGTTGAGGAAACAATTTTGAATTTTCTTCGGAACCACAGCCTCATATGAGGTCTTCGAGCCACTCGTCGTCCTGGCACGTGAGCTTCATTCGCTCCGCCACGCCCGTGCGATAGGCTTGCCATAGACGCAGCGCTGTAGAGCAGCGGATAAGCACCTCGTCAAACACGGGGCCTTCATCTCCGACGTGCTCGAGCACCGTGTTCCAAGCGTCTTCGCGATGGTCTCCTTCGACGCGGGCATGGGCACGCCGCAACTCCATCGCTTCTGGGGGACATCCGTAGTGCTTCACGAGCGGGTGCTCGTGAACATCTTTTTCGCTTTCTTGTCGCACGCGAACACCGGTCAACTCCAAACGCTCGTGGACACTTCCCTCCACGAAAATCGTGAGCAAGGCACAGGCCGCCTGCCATGGCTCAATGCCGCTCCTCGTTCGCAGGAAATCTCGGTATTCCAATGCGGCGGGGTGCAGCCAAGCGTCGTCGTCTGCGAACGCCTCGCGTGAAAACCCAAGACCTTCCATCATGCGCAGGAACAGCTCAGGATGCGGCGCAGTTTTCGAGACGCCCCCCGTCTGTTCTTCGTAAATGTTCTCGGCAAGTTTGAATCGCACGTCTTGCACGTCGGGCACCTGGGCAAGCACCCGCGCGATGAGCACCGGAAAGTCACGCACGTATACCAAATACTCGTGGCGAAAATGGACCAAGAGCTGTTCGCGATCCAGCCCCGGCCGGGTGAGTGCTGGATAGCTCAGGTGATTCTTCTGATCCATGATCGCCAAGAGTCCAGTCGTCACGCGACGCGAGATACGCAACGGATCCATAGGTTTATCCTGCCAAAGGAATTCACCGCGCACACCTTTTCGGCATCAAAACCGCGGGTTGGTTACACTCCCGGTCGTGAGCTCCCTCGGTTTTGCGGATCGGTTCGAGCGCCTGGTAGACCCTGGAACGGAGGACGAGCTTGCCTTCAATCATCCTCTCGTAATGTTGCTCGAAGCGGTACTTGCACCAAAAAGAGGAGCCGAACTCGAGCGCACCGGAACGTTTCCACGAGCTGAGCTTGAGAAAGCGGCTCAGCTCGGACTCTTTGCGCTGGTCTCTCCCGCGTGCGCCGGGGGCTCGCTCGGCTGGTCACGCGCGATGCGTCCAGCACTTCGAATTTCCGCCCACGACCTCGACTTTGCCCTCGTGCTCGGTGGCAGCATCTTGACCGGAGTGGCGGTGTTGACCGCGGGATCCGAGAGTCAGCAAATAATGTACTTTCGGTCGTTACAAAACGGCGACATGAGTGCACTTGCACTATCCGAGTGGGGTCACGGCTCAGACCTATTGGGGAACGAAACGTACGCAAGGCCCGACGCAGGCCATTGGAAAAACTGGCAAAAAGCCGCGATTTATGGCGAGAAAGCACCCATCAACAATGGCTCGCAAGGCGCCTATGTTGTTGTTCTTGCGCGAACTGGGAAGGAGAACGACCCCTTCGGGCAGTCGCTTTTCTTGGTGCCACAAGGCTCAAAAAACCTGCGCCGCGAAAGGCCGTTCGATCTTATCGGGTTTCGTTGTCTGGACTTGGCGCGCATCTCGTTTGATGGAACAGAGGTCACGCCGGAAAATCTCCTAGGTGAACTTCATGAGGGATTTTCGTATGCAAGACGAACCCTTGAGGTGACGCGCTCGGGTGTCGCTTGCGTGGCTGCTGGAGCGCTGGCGAAAAGTGTTTGGCTTGCGCTCGATCACGCACACACGCGGCGTTTGTATAACGCGCCTATCGCGGAACTCGCCGCAGTGAGAGGTCTTGTGGCGCGCGCGGTTGCACGCCTTGCGCTTGCGATGGCCCTCGTTCGCATGACCGTACGGATCATTGATTGCTCGCCGGCCGCCGCACCCATGTGGACGTCTGCAAGCAAATGGTTGGTGCCTATGCTGCTCGAGCACACGATCCGCGACGCCGGCATGGTGATCGGTGCACGTTCGCTTCTTGAAGATTTTCCGTTTGCGCGC
>JAHFDX010000521.1 GCA_023248785.1 Myxococcales bacterium | reverse complement strand
GTGAAGCATGGCGCGATCGTGACCTTTCAGATGATCTACGACAGCGTGTGGCATCATCCTGTTGCCGGATGGGCGCTCACCGGCATGGGCGTCATTGCTGCGGTGCCGAAGAGCGACGCGCGCGTTCGCTCTCCCGCGGTGTACGCGTGGGCGTTTGCGATGGCTCTCGAGATTGCTCTCGACGGGTGGTTGACAGGGGTCCTTTCGCCGCTGCCAAAAACGGGGATGCTCGCCACGAGCGTGCCCATTCTATTCGTCATCCTGGGGGACTGGCGTTACTTCCTGTTGCTCGCCGGTGCCGAGGGACGCATTTCGACGGCAAAAATTGCGGGCTCGCTTGCGATTGCGCTTCTCATTCCCATAGGAACGGCATCTTTGGCGCGCATCGCGTCTACGCGGGTTCTCTTTCTCACGTATGAAATTCTTTTTGCGCTGTTTGCGACGCTCATCCTGATGGTGTGGCTGCCCAAGCAACGGGTCGATGAATCAAATCGTGCATGGATGGCTTCGCTCACACGGTTTCAAATCGCACAATATGCTGGGTGGGCCTTCGCGGATGTGTTGATCCTCTTGGGTCTTGACGTCGGGTACTTGCTTCGCGTCGTGCCGAACCTCATGTACTACGGCGCTTTCGTGCCGTATGCCTTCTTCACGTACGCATGGCGCGGTGTCAAAAAGTAACTATTTCTGTACTAATTCTGCTTCTACTCTCGTGTAAGCAGAGCGTGCCGGAGTCATCCGGTGCGACTTTTACGTTTGTGCCGGAGCAAAATGGGAAGGCAAAAGCGTGGTCCCTCGCTGATTTGCAAATGGGAGCCAACCCACAGATCATCGAAGGCTACGATCCGTACTACGCGAAAAAAAAGCGCTTTTCTGCCGTCTCGCTCGGCGCAATCGCCACCAAGTCGTTTGGTCTTTCCACGGCGGACCTTCAGCACCGACACTTCGTTCTTCGCGCGCGTGATGGCTACCAAGTCCCCATGGATGGCGAACGACTCTTTGAGGACGCGAGCGCGTACCTAGCATTCCAGGACGTGGACGTGCCGGGTTTCGAACCCATCGGTCCGCAAAAGGTAAGTCCAGCGCCCTTCTATCTCGTTTGGGCCAAGCCGCATCAAATCGATCTCGAGACGCACCCAAGGCCATGGCAGCTTGCCTCAATCGAAATGCGATCATTCGAATCGGTGTACCCGCACACGGTGCCGCCAACGGAAGCGAGTGCGCTTTCCCAGAAGGGTTTTCGTCTCTTTCGCGAGGGCTGCATTCGTTGTCATGCTGTCAACCGCGAAGGCGGGCGCGTTGGCCCAGACTTGAACGTGCCCCAGAACGTGCTTGAGTACCGCCCGGAGGTCCAGGTGCGTGCGTACATTCGTAATCCTCGAACGTTCCGCTACAGCAATATGCCGGCGCATCCTCATCTTACCGATGGCGATCTCGATGCGCTGATTGAGTACTTTCGGTCGATGAAGGATCAGAAGTTCGATCCCGACCGCTCGGAGGCCAAGTGAGTCGGCTGGAAAAGGCACAAGCGAGCGTCGAGGCGATGATTCGGTTTCAGCAATCGATCCCGCGTGTGCTCGCTGCCAGTGCTGCAGCAACGGAGGATCTCTATGAACGTGCTTGCACGCTCCTTCGGCGCAAGACACTGGTGGTGACGGGTGTTGGGGGATCCGAGTGGCCAGCGCGTCTGCTCGCGTGGTTTTTAGAGGAAGAGCTCGGCAGATCCGCTCGGTTTGTGCCGCTGTCACAATTTATAACATCTAATGTTACATGCGACGGGCTTCTCGTGTTCTCGCAATACCTTTCGAACAACACAGCATTTGCTTTGAGCGCGCGCACGAGGGCCTACGATACCGTTGTGGCCACGGCACTGTCGGAGCGATCTGTGCTTCAACGGGTATCAGAATGGCGCGGCGTGAGAGCTCCCGCGGTCGTTACGTTTGACGTACCCGATGAGCGCGCTCTTCTGTTCCGTCCCGTCGGACCGGTCGTGATGGCACACGCGGCTCTCTCGGCGTTTGCAGACGCAGCCGGGATGCCCTTGTCGGTCACGCGCGACGAAGTGGCGGGTTGGTATGGGGGTGCGAGCCATGGCGATACGACCTCATCTGATGTGTCGTTTTCGCAGCCGTGCGCCCTTGTGAGCGTAGGAAGCGATGGTGCGGTCGTGCACGCATTGCGGTGGAAGTTGCTCGAGACGATCGGCCTTTCCGATTTGCAGGTTTGGGACGCGATTCAGTTCGTCCATGGAGCGCTGCAATCGGTCTACGAACATCCACGCACGTTCGTCACATTCGGTTCAAGCGCGTCGTCGAGTTGCGCGCTTCTTCGTGCGTTTGAACAGGTGCTGGTGAAGGACCGCCATGCAACTGTTTGCATTGAGGCCCCCACATGCGGCCCAGCACGTGCTCTCTACTACGACGCGTGTGTGCTGCGGATGATTGACGCAGAACTTAGGCGTCGCCCGCGCGATCTTCTCGACTGGCCAGGCAAGGGTCGAGACGGCGCTATGTACGCGCTTACATCCCTGTGAGCTGTACTTGCCGAGCGCTACTTCTTGAAGAACCGATCGAACAGCCCGACCTTCTTTGGCGGGGGTTGCGAAGACCGCCTCATGCCGTGCAAACGCACCTCGCGCACGGCATCGATGTTGCGCGGGTTCAATTCGGCTGCTTGCCTGAAGTCGCGAACCGCTGCTGGCAAGTTGCCCACGCGTTTATGTAACATCCCGCGATAGAAATAAGCGCGCTCGCATCGCTCGTTCATCGAAAGCGCGCGGTCGAGCATTGCGATGCAATCGAGGGATCCCTTTGGCGTTTGGTTGTCAGGTTTCTGAGAATCGAGCCATGCGATCAACGCGAGATAATCGGCCTGTTTTGGATCGAGTTCGTGGGCGCGTCTGCCGAGTTGTTCGGCTTGCACAAGATCGTTACGGCGCATACAGATCTCGGCCTTTTGAAACGTGGTGGCCGCTTCAATGACGCGAGAAATCACGGCTTGTGATTCAGGTGTGGCGCCCCCTTCGCGTAACAGACGCATGTACTCGTCTCGCTCTCTTGGATCGATCAGCGTTGAATGCGCTTCGCTCATCCGTGAAAAAACACGTGCGCACGCGTCCTTTACGCGCAAAAGATCGATCGGGAGACGATCGGGATGCCACTGCTTGGCCAAGCCAAAGTACGCCGAGCGCACCTGATCTATCGTTGCGTCTTGCGTGACCCCAAGCATGGAGAAGTAGTCTTCCTTGTCGATACTTGCTGCGCGCTCTTCAATCTCGCGCACGCGTTCGGACAAGGGGAGAGGTGTGGACCGAGCACTGCCGGATGGGAGCGAACTTCCCGGCGACGGAGGAGGTGGCGTCGAACGCGACACTTGCGGCGGCACGGGTGAGGGAGGCGCTACACCCGGGTGTTTTCCGCGTGATGAAACCGGGGGCGGCGGTATGACGCTGCTACGTCCTGGCGCTGGCGTTGAGGACGCAGATGGCGGCGGCGGTGTCATTGAAGACCGATTCGAT
>JAHFDX010000520.1:1653-3538 GCA_023248785.1 Myxococcales bacterium | reverse complement strand
CACGATCTGCAGCGGGGTGCCCGAGGTATCCACCCCGACTCGTTGGGCCTCGGAAATGAACCCACCGGCCGCGGGCTCGCGCACATCGCCCTGGGCAAGCCATGCAACAAACACGTCTTCACCAATGTCGCCCGACCATGCCGTGCCGTCACAATCTGAAGCCACAACGCCACCGGGCTCAACGTCGATGAGCTCGACGAGGGTCTTTGAGAGGTACTCTTGGGAAACCCTTTTCACAGTGGAACGATATCAAGCCTAATGCCCATTAATGCGAGAATCACCGCGGACTTGCCTCGAACCGAAGGTTGACCCCACTTTAGCGAGTACCATCGTGCGACCCATTTTTATCAGTAGCTTTTTTGGCGTCCTTCTCACCTCCTCGCCCGCATTCGCAGAAGAAGGCGAGCATGATGCGCTCCCTGCAGTAACCGCAGAAACCGTGCCCATACCGGCCGCGCTCACCAAGTGGGAGCCGACAGGAATAACAGCTGACCGCTTAGGTATGCGCGCCGCGCAAACAAGCTACGAGGCGAAGGCAGCGCAAGCCACGTTGGAGTCGACAAGCGCGCGCGTGGACCAAGCACTTGTGCAATTCCTCCCTCGAATTAGTGCCAAGGCAAGTTACACACGACAGAGTGAGTTTACACCCCCGTCATTTGGCTCCGGAGGGCTCGTCACCACGCTTGCTCCCGCCGGAACGATCAACCCGTCACCCACCATCGCGACCACATTCTCATTCCCACTCGTATTGAACAACTACCTGCTCCAAGTGCAGCTCGTGATCCCTGTCAGCGACTACGCACTTCGCATTGCACAGGTGTACACAGCCGCCTCTCATGCCGAAGACGCCGCTCGGTATGACGTCATCGCGGCCCGTTCAAAGTCATGCACCGACGGCAAGATTGCGTTCTACAGCTGGCTACGCGCACGCGGAGCGGTCATCATCGCGCTGCAAGCCGTCAACGATGTACGCACGCATCTTCGTGATGCGCGCAATGCGTTCACCGTTGGCCAAGTTTCAAAGGCCGATGTATTGCGAGCGGAAACTGCGGTATCGAATGCAGAGCTCCTCGTCGAACGCAGCAAGACCTTGCTCGAAGTGACTGAAAAATAAGTGCGCGTAGCAGGGCACTTTACATCCGACGACTCGGTTGTCGCTGGCGAGGACATCACAACCGCGCCAAAACCCTTCGTCGGCAATGCGCACAACCTCATCGCCGAGGCGCACGCACAACGGCCAGAGTTAAAGAGCCTGCTCCTCAACGCCAAAGCCTCACGCGCAAACGCCACGTTGATGAAGGCGGGGCGCTATCCGCAGGTTGTCGCGTTTGGTGAAGCTACGTACGCAAATCCAAACCCGCGTCGCATTCCCCAGGCCGACGAGTGGTTTCCGACCTGGTCGCTCGGAGCACAATTTTCGTGGTCACCCAATGACGTCGGTGCAGCTAACGCACAAGGAAACGAATGGGATGCAAAAGCGGCCACCCTTGAAGCCCAACGGCGTCTCGTCCTCGACGCGATCGAACTCGAAGTGACCGCCACGTTCAATGCGTTGCGCGAAAGCGACACGTCGATTCAAATGACACGTCGTCAGTTACTTAGTGCAACAGAGGCATATCGCGTGGCCCGCGAGCTATTTACGAATGGCAGAGCCACCTCGACCACGCTTACGGACGCGGAGACCGAACTGCTGCGCGCACGGCTCGAAGCCCTGAACTCCAACATTGAGGCGAAAATGGCGCGGGCCAAGATCGAACACGCCGTTGGCAGAACGGCGCGGCAATTTTTCGTGCAGGATAAGAAGTAGCGCGAAAGTTTTGCTACCGCGAAGCGACGCCCTTGTCATCCACCGCAACTACGCGGAAATTATCGTTGGGTGTGGGAT
>JAHFDX010000520.1:0-1643 GCA_023248785.1 Myxococcales bacterium | reverse complement strand
CGACGACCAGGGTGGCCTTCGGAGTGTCCACCGAGACCGTAAGCTGGAGCGAGCCTTTGGCCGAAACAGACAGCTCACGGCGATCGATCCGGAGGCGCTCGGGCAGTACGAAGACGGGCCTTCCGTTTCGGCGCAACTCGAGCACCTGTGGATCAGCGACGATCCGGGGGATTCGATACACCGCGAGGGGAAGAACTTTGCTTGAACCGACTGTCGGATAGGACGCCGAGTACGACAACGCGAGACTCACCGTACGAGCTCCGCCCGAGCCAGGCGTTGTCACCGCGCTCACCGAAAGCAAATGCGCATCACTCGCAGGTGGACCCGCGCCTTGGGCACCTGCACTTGGCGCGCCAAGCAACACACCGACGAAAAGAAGCACAGCCGGTCCAGCTTGGCAGGTTCGACGACACACCGTCACAGTAAGGTATCTAGCGCGCGCCCTGTGTGCGCTCAAGTGTGGCGGATAAATCCGCTATCCCGAAAGCGTCACAACGATGGGTGCATGGTCGCTGTCAATCTGCAGCCGGGGCCTTGAAACGCCACGCGACAGCTGCTCATCGCTGGGGACGAACGGATGTTCGCGCACCTGTTCATTGAGGATTTCAACGGATGTGCACATCCCATCCAACATCGGAGAACCCAGGAAATGGTCGATTTGTTCGCGTCGACCGTCGTGCCTCGAAGTAAATCGTCTTGACGATTCAACGCGTAGAGTCACGTCGAGAAGAGCCCGTTCGCCTTCTCCGCGTAGGATCTCAAGGGGAACCGACGGCGACGTGTCGTTGAAGTCTCCCGCAACCGCGATGAAACGGTGACCCGCGTCCCAAAGCGCATCCACCACCGTTCGAACCAGAAGAGCCTCCGCCGCACGCCAGGCAACGCTGCGAGCTCGCGCCTCAGCAAGCTCGCGAGCCGACGTGGAGTCGGGTGAAGTCGGTACGTCGGTTAGCCAAACGGGACGACGTGACTTGAAGTGCGCGGTAACAAAATCGAGGCGGGACACGGTGGGTGTCTGCACCGCGACCCGCACCACGCTACGCCGCATGCGCAGCGGGCCGGAAAACGGAGGCTTTGGGCCAATCTTGTGCGTTGGGAACGGAAGGTCATCACTTCCACTATTTTCTGCATCAAGAAATGCGAACCTCGAAACAACCGCGCACCTTATGCCGCGGTCATCGGGCGAGCCAAGATGGACGTGGGGAAAGGGCAAAGGCATCTTTGAAAGAACGCGTTCGAGAAGATCAAGAGGCCCCACTTCTTGGAGCGCGATGACATCCGCTTGCGTGCGCTCGAACATCTTCGCGAGCCAATCGACCTTGCGCTCAAATCGCGAGCGGTCGTTGATTGGAGGCTCAAGCAAATCCTTTACGTTGAACGTCGCAAGCCGCAGCACCGAGCCATCGTACCTCAACGGCCAGGGGCGCGGTCACCACCCAAGCCCGTCGTCCGTATCCGCTTTTCACGATACACTTCGCCCGCACCGAACATACTAAGCGTGCGCCGTGCAGATGAAGTACGCCATTTCGATCAGCCTCCTTTCAATGGCCGGAGCCTTTGGGCTTGCGGGGGCCTGCGCGTCTTCTCCGAACGAGACGTACTCGCTATCGAAGGAGGATCTTCTCGACCCAAAAGCGTGCGCG
>JAHFDX010000519.1 GCA_023248785.1 Myxococcales bacterium | reverse complement strand
GTAACAGCCATTGGGCCAGACGCAGTCAACATCGAATCCAAGAACGCCGTGGTGTGCGCCGCGCGGTGAAGAAATACAACGGCCAGCACAAGTCCGATGTCGCACAGTCGGTACGTGACAAGCACGCGAATGGCGGCGCGAACCGGTCCCTGTCGCTCGTGAAAAAACGCAACCAGAAGAACCGATGTGATGCCCACAAGCTCCCAACCGGCAAACAAGAGCTCAAGGCTGCCAGAGAGAACGAGTAGTTGCATCCCGGCCGCGAAGATCAACGTGAGCAGGAAGAAACGAGCGAAGCCCGGTTCGCGATGAAGGTAGTTCGCGGAGAAACGACACGTTGCAAGGAGAAGAATCCCCGCAAGGACCGCGATTGGAATCGATGTCCCATCGCAAAGAAAAACGAGTTCGAACCCGTACGTACCCGCATGGAACCAATAGCCAAGGCGAACATCGACCGGCCCCGAGACGAGCCAGCGAAATGCCGCAACGAGCACAGAGCCAAGCGAAAGAACCAGCGCGCTGGTTGCAATGCGCGCGACAACGCGTTCGTTCGGTTTGGGCCCTCCAAGGTAGAGCACCGTAATGACCAACGCCGCCAATGCGGGCCACCCGGTTGCGAGCGCAATGAGGACACTAAAGAACACGCGGATGCTCCAACGCGAGAGATGGATCAATACGTGCCGGTGCCAAGAATTCCGAGCGCGCGGAGTACCAGTCCGACGATCGCGCGACGACGGGAACGTGACTTGGTGGATGAGGCGCGGGTACGAATCCGCCACTCAAACGGTACACGTGGATTGCACGCGTATGCGGGTGGATGGTTGAAAGTGATACCCAATCGTTGTTAACGAGCTCTGCCAGCGCGGACTGACGATTCATAAGAGCAAGCACGGTGTCGTTTGTATGTTCGACAACAAGCTGCAATCGAATGGGTTCGTGAATCTCGGTCATTTGAACGGGCAACCCGGTCCGAAGATCGCTTGAAGATCCATTCATCACGCCCACGAGGCCTGTCACATTGTGTGGGAGCTTCGTTCCCGCACCGTACCCTTCGGGATCGGTTGACGAAAAAAAGTACTCGAGGTTGATACCCGCCGCGACGGGAACAACTGCCATAAGGATCTGTTCGAGGATCGTTCCTTGTGGATCTTGCGTCGGGTCGTACGACGAAAGGAAGACGCGCCGATCAAGAAATAGATGTTGCGTCAACGCACGCCGCCCGACGACACACGCTGCGTTCGTGGCATGTCCAAGCTCGGGACGGGGTTGGCTGAGATCGTAGGACCGAGCCTCAACGTGACGATGCGCAAGAATGGACCTCGAGCTCCAAGGGGCCGACTCGAACTTGCGGCTTCGCTCATGTGCATTTCTAGAGCATGCCCGCGCGAGTGCATCGGAAAATGACCGCAGCTCAATTTCTAGACCTGTCGAAGCCGAATCGACGTCGAAAAAATCGATTCGATCTGCACACGTGTCGTGGGCTGCTCCGACGAACAAGGTGTCATTTGGGATGTCGATCCCAACTTCTCGCAGCCGGTCGCGCACTTCTTGGCGATTGGCCATTCGCGCAAAGAGACGCGCATTCGGCGCTCCGCTTCGCCCACCGCACGCTCCACACGAATAGGCAGCAAAATGAGGGTTATTTACGCTGCTCGAATCGTGACCAACGATCGCCACAACGCGTGCGAACGAGGACGTCAGCCCAATACTTCGAAGGAGTGTCCCAACGCGAACAACCTTCTCATCGATGCTAAACCCGGCTGCGATCGCTGCAGTGTCGTCGCGCGCTTCACCCACCGGGGGCAAGGAGTGTTGCGCATGCTCTTCTCGAAAGGACAGACGCGTCTTTGGCGTCGGCAGTAGCCACTCTGCCACCTTCCGCCTGAGGCGTCCCGCCAACCATGGTGCAAAGACAGCTGCAAGCAAGGGGAGCGCTGTGAGCAACCCCGCAATGCTCGCGACAAGCGGCCCCAGCACAACCGATGTCGATGCTCTGTCAAACCGCGTTTGCACCGAACCAAGTCGACGTCTCCAGCGCCTCCTTCGATCATATGCCCCGCCGTGCCCGGACTCGGGCTGTTCGTCGACACGATGTTGAGGTGTTACGACGACGGGACAGAGCGGGAACGCCTTTGGGTCATCGATGCCTTGGTAGGCAATGGCGAGGTTGAAAAAACCCGCAGTCGAATACGTCTCGTGCGTGGGCGAAATCTCCTCGAAGTGTCGCCGAATCGACTCCTCGCGATCGTCAATGCAGAACACTGCCTGAAATCGCTTCTTTTCATCCGGTGGAACATTTCGCTGCCCAGATCCAAGCGCGCCCAAAAGCTCTCTGCGGTAGTGATGTTCGTACGCTTCCTGCCAGATGCGCAGACGCGCGTGTGGGTCAAAATGATCCACCCGAAAAAGGAGTGCATCCACAGTCTCGGGCGGAAGATCGCGCAGGGTTTTGCCCGCAATTCCGGCGTGCTGCGCCAAGAGAAAGAGTGGCCACGCGCAATCATGATCGCCTGCCGCAATGGCGTTCGAGAGACGAGGAAGCGTCGAAAAATACGTTGGCGCGTCCCGAACATGCCCCTGATGACCAAGGCGTCCCGCCACGTCTTGGACCGCAAGAACGTCGAGGCACAAGCGCACAGCAAGAAAATCAACGAGCATCACACGCGCAGGCAATCGCCCAATCGCTTGCGGCGCGGACTCCAACCGGCGAAACATCCCAGCCCACCCTGGCAACGCAAGTAGCGTCGCTTCGATGAAGGCTGCTCGTTCATCGGACTTGATTCCGAGCTCATCGACGAGTTCAACAATCGCCTCTTCCGCCGTCACCTTCTTTGCCAACCATAATCGCAGACGTGGCCCAAGTTCGGATAACCACGAGGGGCGCACGGCTCTGCCCGCGCTCAACACGTGACAGAAGGCGATGAAGAACCCGTCTTGTCGGTCAGGCATGGCCCATCGTGACTGTCCGCGATCTAAAAACGCACCCGCGAGAAGGATGAGGACCGGGTTCACGAGATCGTACGGATCTTCGTGATGAACTTGAAGAATCAAGTCCCTCGGCCACGCGCGGCTTGCTTGCATCTTGATTGCGCGTGATCGACCTCGTCCTCGAACACGACACGCTTGCCAGAGTGCAGCCACCGCCACGCGCTGGGCGTCGTGATCGAGCGCGTGCAACAGACCTTGGCGGTTTGACGGCTCCCCGAACGTTTCTTCGAAGGCAATCTTCGCCTTCTCCTGACCGACATCATCACCAACGAGAAGACGAATGACCTCATCCGATCCATGATTTTCGAGGGCAAAACGCAACCAAGCGTGGGTTTCGTGCGCAATGCAATCACGAATCGGCGCTGGAACGCCAGGCGTCCAATCAGTAGCTGCTCGATGTTCAATGAGTTGCCAACGGAGGCCCGCCTCTGTATCGGTGCGGATGTCGTTCGCCAGCACGGTCCGCGTGAGTTCACGCAAACCCGGTACCTCGTCCGAAAGTCTTGAGTCGGCGACGAACATCGCGATCGCCGCGTCGAGATCACCCACCTC
>JAHFDX010000030.1:2273-14156 GCA_023248785.1 Myxococcales bacterium | reverse complement strand
TGCTGAAGTGCAGCCAACACTGCTCTTTAGCGTTCCGCGCGTATTCAATCGCCTGTATGCGGCGGTGCAAAAGCAATTGGAAACGAAACCCGCGCCAATTCAAGCGCTGGTGAAAACAGCGTTGGGGGCAGCGTCGAAACTGCGTGACGGAAAGCCCGTCGGCCTTTTTGAGAAGGTTGCGCTTTCGCTCGCGGACAAGCTCGTATTCGGTAAAGTGCGCGCGCGATTCGGTGGGCGCCTGAAATATGCCTTCAGCGGCGGCGCGGCGATCAGCAAAGAGGTTGCTGAGTTCATCGATGGCATCGGCGTAACGGTTTACGAGGGCTATGGTCTCACCGAAACCAGCCCCATCGCGACGATGAACTACGCGAAGGCGCGCAAGATTGGTTCGGTTGGCAAGGCGATCCCGAACGTGCGAATTGTGATCGACACAAGCGCCGTTGAAGGTCGAGTGGACGGCGCGAATCCCGAAGGCGAAATCGTCATCTACGGTCCGAACGTGATGCTGGGCTACCACAACCGCGACGAAGACAACAAAGCGGTGTTCACTTCGGATCGCGGATTTCGAAGTGGTGACATGGGTTATGTCGACAAGAACGGCTTCCTCTTCATCACCGGTCGTATCAAGGAGCAATACAAGCTCGAAAACGGAAAGTACGTCGCGCCCGCTCCGCTTGAGGAGCAATTCAAACTCTCGCCATTCATCGCGAACATCATGGTGTACGGCGACAATAAGCCACACAACGTTGCGCTCATTGTAGTCGCTGCCGATCGACTCAAAGAATGGGCCGCAAGCGAGGGACTATCCGGCAAATCCATCGACGATCTGATCAAAGAGCCCAAAGTGCGCGATCTCTACAAGCAACAAGTTGCGCAATACGGCGAGGCATTCAAGGGCTTTGAGGAGATTCGCGACTTTGCGCTCATCACTGCCGACTTCACGACAGAAAACGGCATGCTGACTCCGAAAATGAGCCTTAAGCGCCGCACGGTTGTGGAGGTCTATGGTGACGCACTTCTTTCGCTTTACAACAAGAAGCAAGCGTCAGCGACGGCCAATGCGTGAAAGGAGCGCTCTCTCGTGCGATTGATACGCACGTGGCCGGTCTGTCTCGTTTTCATGACGGCGTGCCTTCTCGCGTGCACCACCAAGCTTGCGAGCATCGACGGGGCCGCGCCTGTTGCTTCAAGTTCAACCGTGGTTTCGGATAGTGGAACGCTGTCTGTTATTTTAGACGCGGCACGTCCGACATCTGCAACGTCACCGTGCCCAAACGATATGGCGCACGTTGACGTCAACTTCTGCTCGAAGGTGGAGCGCGAATGCCTCGATTTGGAGCACGAAGAGCCGAACCACCTGAAGATTTGTCATCGCTTCAAGGGAGGCTCGACCAAGTGTGTCGGCACCGAAGAACGTCGCCAATTTTGCATCGACAAGTACGAATATCCAAATCAAGCGGGAGGCCATCCAGTCTGGAACGCAACGTGGTTTCAAGCGCAGGCAACCTGTAACTCCAAGGGCAAGCGACTCTGTTGGGCGACGGAATGGACTGCCGCTTGCGAGGGCCCAGAGCACCTTCCTTTTCCGTATGGATGGGAACGCAACCACGACACGTGCAACATCGACAATTACTTCGTCGATCCTCGTAAGGCGGAAGGAGGTTTCCTCTTCTCCGCACGGGACAAGGTCGTCCAATTCAAAGAGCTCTCGCGTCTCGATCAAAGTGTACCTTCGGGTTCGATGCAGGGATGCAAGAGTGGCTTCGGTGTTCACGACATGACGGGTAACTTTGACGAGTGGGTCGTTTCGGATCAGAAGCCGGAGCACAAGTCGAAGTGGGCCGGGCTCAAAGGAGGTGCGTGGGGGCACGTTCGAAACGCGTGTCGGCCGATGAGCTTCAGCCACACGCCCGACGAATGGTATTATTTCTGGTCGTTTCGCTGTTGCAAGGATGTAGAAGGCGGGCCCATCTGGCAGCCACCACCCGGAAACATGCCGGCCCCTAGCGTGGATCCGCATGATTATTTTCCGGAGGCAATCGTTCCCACGAATGCGCCTGGACCATCAAGAACGAAGGTAGGAAGGACCCCAGCGCGGTAACGCGGTCAATCGCGCATGCGCCGCCAGTCAAGTAAGTTGACCTGTCGTGGCGCGATGACAAAGTCGACCATCGTGCGCTCGCCACAACCGTCGCCTCCAATTTCAAGGGGGACAGGTTGTGAAAAGTGCATGCGGATGCCGGTCGAAAACCAATCGAACATGTGAGGCATGGGATGATGTCCGTGCCACAGCTGTCGCAAGTTCGTGATGGCAGTGAAGGGATGCCCCGCGTAGAGTCGGCAATTGACGAGGCCAAGCATGCGCTCCGCGAAGGGAAACGCGCGAAATCCGTATCCAAACTCGGGAGTGGTCGCGACGCCTGTCACGCCGAATGTCCCCTCGTAAAGGACTGTGCCCCGCTTGGCGCCGGCAAGACGCGTGGGCCTGCCGCCTGCGTTGACCGTGAACACTTCTTCGCCCAAGTTCTCGATGACGACACGGGGTCGTTTGCTCGTAAGCGACTTCGGCAACGAGCGCGTAAAAATAGCGGAGAGGTAGCCATACACGGTCTTCGAGAGGACTCCGGCGTTCTTGGTTGCCGCAAGCTGTTCTCTGTAATCGTTCAAAATCAGCCCGTCCCATCCGCACCCGGCGAATTGGCAAAGCGTGTCTTCGACTGCAACAAGTCCAAAGGCTCTGGTTGGCAACGGTGCGGGGCCTCGGGCGAGCAGCCTCAGCGATTCGCCAATCTTGGGCGCGCCCGTTGCGCGAGCCCAACCGTTGCCCGTCCCGAGCGGAAGTAATCCGATGGGTGGAAAAACTTCGTGATCGGCGCGCACGTGCGAAAGAGCAGTCAATAGGGCAATTGCGGTCCCATCGCCGCCCGCCGACAAAATCATTTTCGGATCTGGCAGCACCCGCAACCAATTTTCAATTTCGGCGAGCGAGCGCGTCAAACGAACGTTTGCCCCCCGAAGGACGGTCCCGATCTGCGCCGCAATTCTTCTCCCGCCGCGCCTAGCGTTCGCGTTTACGAGAACAGCGAATCCGGTTCCGGGCGCGCTCATGCAACCTCGCGAAGGCCAGACCTAAGCACCTCGCGCACGCGCTGCATGAGCGACGTTCGTCCATCATCGTTGTCGGGAAATTGTGCCGTTTCGATGGGGGAATGAATCGTAACATGGACGGTTTTGTAGTGCGTACTTTGCCAGGCGTGCGCCGCTAGAATCTCTTTGGTGCCATCGATGGTGATCGGCAAAATCACCGCCTTAGTTTGTTGAGCTAAGTAAAATCCACCTTTCTTGAAGGGCAAGAGAGCGCCGGTCGCACTTCGTGTCCCTTCGGGGGCAATCCAAACGTTCGTTCCCTCCTGCAAGAGCGAGCGCGCGTCCCCTAGGCTTTGCAATGCTCGATCGCGGCGGCTTCTATCCACCGGCACGAAACCCGCCGTGCGTAATGCGCTGCCAAAGATGGGAATGGCGAACAGTTCTTGCTTCGTGATCATGCGCAGATTGGAGCCAAGGACCGAGAACAAAACCGGAATATCGTAATGCGACTGGTGATTGCTCATCACCAGGAAGGGGCCGCCACGGGCATGTTCGCGCCCGTTAACCTCCACCTTGGCGTCGAGGTTGCGAAGAATGTTCAAACACCATTGCTGAAGCCGCGCATCGCACGATTCTTTGGTGGCGTTCCCAAAGGAAGCCTGCAAAACCGTGGGGATGCTTATCGCAAGAGTTTCGTAGACGTTTCGCAGGGAGAGAAGTAACGAAGCCTTATCGTCGCTTATGAACCACGAAAGCGTATCCTTCCTTCGCGTGCGCTTGAAGTTGCTATCGAAGGGCGCATAGCATCGATCTACTGCGCAAACGTGCGCCAGCCTGCCGTGGGGCAGGGCGGCCTGCGCTTTGACGTCGGGTGATGGATGAAAGCGACCTCGCTAGCAAACATATTGGGCCTCTTGCAGCACAACGCCTACGACGTGGAAGGCTGGTCGTTGCTTGAGCGGGATTCTGCTCTGCTCGGGACCGATGCTGAAGCGCGCGACGAAGCGCTTCGGCTCCTAAATTCCGCCCGGCGTGCACACACGCAGCACTTGGAGCTCGCCGCAGCCAAGAGGCTCGCCGAGTTCGAGCGATCGCTGGTGCGCGGAGCCGGCGACGAACTGGAGCGACTGGATGATCTCCTTCGGTTCGCGGACGAGGAGGCACTCTCCGACGAGCTGGTACGGTCGATAGCGACCCGTATTGAAGAGTTGCAACCAGGTCACGGGTATGCGGAGTCTGCGCTCGCAGAAGTTCGCGGGCGGATGGAAAACGCGAAAGAGCTCGTCGCGACGGCCGCCGCGAAGATTGAAGCCGCTCACGATCGCAACGCGCGCGCAAAGAGTTTGCTGCAGGCGGCGCGCACGGCATGGCGGAGCGCTCAACACGAGGCACCAAAGATTGCAGCGAAGCTCCGCGAACGCGCCGTCAAGTGGTTAACCGATGCACATAAGGAAGCGCCGACCGATCCGCATATCGCCTTCGCCCTCGAGCACCTTCTGCGTTCGCAGGAAGATTGGGATGGTGTCGTTGAGTTGCTTGAGCCGTATGCCGTTCGTGTCGCCAGTCGTGCGGACCAGCGCGCCGTCTGGTCGCGCATCGGACGTGTCGCACAGAAACAATTGAAGGATCTTGAGCTTTCGACGAGGGCTTACCGTCAGGTGTTCGAAATCGATCCGTTGGACGAAGACGCCATGAGCGTTCTCGTCGATGCGTTCACGTCGAGCGAACGGTGGGATGATCTGGTTGAGCTCTACGAGACGCGTCTTCGTGCAGGTCGCGGAACATCTGTCGATCCTGGCATCGCGATGCAAATTGCGATGTTGCACTGGCGAATGCGAAATCGACCCGATTTGGCCGAGCCCTATTTCGAACAACTACGGGCGTCGGAGCCGGCCCATCCAGGAGTGCTTGCGTTCTTTCGCGCGTGGTGTGCGGAGCAGTCGCAAACTGAACGGCTCTTTTCCATCTTGCGGGATGCCGAGCGCGCGTCCAGTGATCCGGCGGCTCGCAGCGAGCTTGCAGCTGAAGGGGCGCGCCTTGCGGAGAAGAGCGTAGATGCAAAAAAGGCGGTCGAGTCGTGGCGCGCCGTTCTACGCAGCGATCCAAAGCACACAGAGGCACGAACGGCTCTCAAGCGTTTATACCGCGAGCTGGACGAATCGGCTCCGCTCATCGAATTGCTAAAGAACGACCTCGACGCAACGCCGTCGGCGGAACCATCGGCCAGAGCCACGATTTTGCGTGAGATGGCGGGCCTGTATCGTCAGCTCGGCAAAAGTGAAACCACCTTAGTTACAATTTATTCGCAGCTCACCACGCTGGACCCAACCGACAAGGCGGCGTTTGCGGAACTGGCGCGTATCTACGAAAGCCTGTCGCGCTGGCGCGATCTGCTTGCCGTTCAAGCAAAGCTGGTCGCCCTCGAAACGAGTGACGATGCGCGCGTGGAGCTGCTTCGTGCGATGGCTCGACGATGGCTCGAACAATTTTCAAACGTACAACAAGCGACGGAGGCGTATGAGCAACTGCTCTCGTGCCGGCGCGGCGACGAGGAATCTCGCCTCAAGCTGCGCGAACTGTACGGCAAGCGTCGCATGTACGGTAACTTGTACGAATTGCTTTCCAACGCGATGGAGGGCGCCTCGCCATCCGAGCGCGTGCCGTTGTCTCTCGAATTGGCAAAACTGGCAGCCGATAAGCTCGATCGCGGGTCCGATGCGATCGCCTGGTATAAGCTCGCTCTTGCGGAAGGTGCGCCACCGGAAACGGTTCTCGACCCACTCGAGAAAGTAGCGGAACGCGACAAGAATTTTGACACGGTCGCCGTTGTTCTGGTGCGGCGTATCGAAACTGCGGTGGATTCCGCGACACGCGCGTCCCTCTTTGTGCGTCTTGCACAAATTCATCAAGATCGACGAAATGCTCCCAAGGAAGCTCGTGAGGCGTTACGGCACGCGCTTGAAGCGGCACCTGGAAACGCCAAGGCTCTTCGTTTTCTCCGCGATGTTGTGCTGAAGGCGCACGATCGGGAGGGGGCAACGTTGTTCGCCGACGCATCGGGTGATAAAGGCGGCGACGTCGATAGCGCGACAGATGCCCTTCTTTCATTGAGTGAAGGCACAGACGACGAACAATTTGCGCGCGAACTTGTCGCCCTTGCCCTCGAACGGGCACTGCAGATCGAGGATGAGCGTGGACGTAGTGAGGTCCTTATTCGCGTTCGCGAACGTGAGGTGGTGCTTGTTCCGAATGAGATTGCTCCACTGCTTTCCCTGATTGAGCTTCACGAATTGTTGGGAAATGGGGCTCGCTTGCTTGCGCTCTACGAGACCCGGCTTGCCACGCTCCACGATCCTGGCGAGCGCATCCCTTGGCTTCAGAAAATTCGTGCGAACGCTCTCGCAAACAAGGCGGAGATCGCCATGCGGGCGGCCGTCGAGATTTTTGCGACCATGGCCGATCGAAGCGAAGCGCTAAAGATTCTCACGGAAACGGCGTCACACACGCGCAGGGCCGATCCGTATGCCCAAGCGCTTCGAATCCGTCTTGAAGCGGAGGGTGTTTCGAGAGAGGAGCGACGCGCGCTCCTTGATGCACTAGTGCCACTTTTTGCAGACACGCTTGCGAAAGCGGATGAAGCAATTCAGTTCGCGCGTGCGGCGTTTGAAGATTCCCCGAACGACCGACAAGCTTTGCAACAATACGAGTCACTGCTAAGGCGTTTCGGGCGAAGTGATGAACTGCGCGCTCTCTACGAAGAACGTGCCGCGCGCGCGAGTGCAAGTGAGCAAATGCAACTGCTCGATGAACTTGCCGAGCTCGAACTGACGGTATTCGACGAGCCAGAACGGGCACAAACTTTGTACCGTCGAATGCTCGACATCGACCCCACATCCGTTCCGGCACGCGCGCGGCTTGTATCGCTTTTGAGGTCGCGTGGCGACTTGCAGGGGGCGGGACAGCTTCTTGAGACCGACGTCCCGGGCGAACTCTCGGAGGCCCGCGCAATCCGATGGATCCAGCTTGCTGAAATTCGCCTGAGCGCCGGGCACCCATCAGATGCCCTGAAGTGGGCCCATGCGGCATCAGAATCCGCAGGGGTATCAGACGCCCTTATCGCACTTTACGAAAGTCTTCTCGAGTCCGGCGAAATACGTCCCAAGGCCGCGATGTGGCTTGTATCTGCATACGAGCAAACGGGCGCATATGACAAAGAGGTCGTGGCCCTCGATGTTTGTGTCGCCACAGCCACGTCGCAACGCGATCGTTTGAAACTGTGTTTGACGCTCGCGGAGGTGCACGAAAAGTTTCGAAGGGACGAGCTTGCGGCGCTGGCGGTCCTTTTGAAGGTGACCGCAGAGTGTCCAGAACACATTGAGGCTTGGGATCGCCTTGCAGTCATTGCAACACACACCGGACAGACGCAGACGTATATCGACTGTCTGTTGCAGGCCGTGCCACTTGAAGGAAGGACCGCGGTTCCCGTTGCTGTCGAAGTTGACTTGGCTGAGCGCATTGCGACACTCCTCGAAGAGCGACTGGGCGAAGTCGAGCGTGCACGCGCGTATCTGTTGCGAATTTTGGATCGCGCTCCCAACCACCCGCGCGCATTTCTTCGCCTCAAGCAATCTCTTGTGGCCGAAGAGCGCTGGGAGGAGCTCGCCGCCATTTATGACAAGGTGATCGAGGCGATCCCTGAGACGGAACTCTCCACCGATCTCTTGCTCGAAGCGGCGATGTTCTTTGACGACATCGTGCAACGCCGTGCGCGCGCAGTGGAGCTTTACGAACTAGCGCTTCGAATTGACTCATCAAGTGCACCGGCGTTTGCAGCACTGGATGAGGCCTATGCGCGCGATCGCGAATGGTCAAAGTTGGCAGCGCTTCTCGAAGGGCGCGCGGGTATTGCGGGCGTAACGGTTCGTCTTGCACGCCTGTATCTCGACGAGCTCGCGTTGCCTGAGCGCGCCTTTGTGCATCTCGATGCCGCGCTAGGTGCCGACCCTCACGACGCTGAGTTGGCTACGGAGCTGCGACGTTTCTTGTCGATCGAAGTGTTCAAGTATCGCGCTGCCCAGCGGCTCGAATCCGTATTCGAAACGACGCACGATGCGCGTCAGCTGGTAGACGTTCTCGAGGTTCTCGTCTCCGATCCAGGCGCTGAAGCGGACGAAATGTACATTCGTCTTGAGCGCCTCGCTTCTCTGTACGAACGGGACCTGAACGATGACGGAAGTGCTTTGTCTGCACTTGCCCGACTGCTTGTTCTCGATCCATCGGATGGTGAAGTAAGGCGGCGCTTGGTGGAAACCGGGCGAAGGGCTGGCGATCATGGAGCCATCGTCCGCGCGCTCGCAAATGCGCTCTCGGGGACGACCGAACCGGAAACAAGGGTTGAGTACTTTCTCGAGATGGCGCCGATTCAAGAGAATTTCCTTTCCGATGCAGCCGGTGCCGAGGCGAACTATCGGGCGGTTGTCGAGCTTGGCGAACCGCAAGAAGCAGCGCTCATCGCGGCTCGTGAACTCACGCGGATGTATGAGGCGCGTGGTGCGGCCGAGCCACTTTCTTATGCGTTGGAAGCAGTTGTATCGCTTGTGCAAAATGGTACCGAACGGCTCGAGCTTCTTGTTCGTGTCGGAAATTTGTATCAATATGAGTTACATAATACCGATCGCGCGTTGCACACATTCGAACGAGCTCGGGAGGTCCATGCAGAGGACACGCGCGTGCT
The DNA here is from genome assembly GCA_023248785.1 of Myxococcales bacterium. Taxonomy (GTDB): domain Bacteria; phylum Myxococcota_A; class Polyangia; order Polyangiales; family Polyangiaceae; genus JAHFDX01. Next base: position 5,335 of record JAHFDX010000030.1, on the reverse strand, counting down.
CGAAGCGCTTTCGGCGCTCTATCGACAGACCGAAGCATGGGACCGTCTCGTCGACGTAATCGCTGCGCAGGAATCGACCGCTCACGCGGGCAACTCGAAGCGAGTGCTGATGCTTGAGCGGTCGGACGTACTCTCATTGAACCTTCGGAAGGACGACGATGCGGCCTTCGTGTTGCGGGCTATCGTGGACGAATTTGGTCCCGAAATCGACGTGCTTGCACGACTCGCAACGCACCTTAGAAACAAAGGGGATGCGCAAGGGCTCGACGAGGTGCTCTTTCAGTGGCTCGATCGAGAAACAGACCTGGCGGTGCGCCGAGAGGTTCGGATTGAGCTGATTGAGCTTCGCATTTCGCTGCTGTCGCAGCCAGAACGCGCGATGGATCTTGTCAGCGATGCCGTTGCCGATGATCCGTCGGGTCGAGGTCAAGCGCTTGCCGAGCGCCTGTTGTCCGTCGAGTCTGTGCGCCTGGTCGCCGCGAGACTCCTGTGGCCCGTCTACCTGGAGAAGGATGCGCCGGAGGGTCAGCTGCGTGTTGTTGACGTTGAACTTGCTTGCGAAGGTACACCGGCGGAGCGCCTTCCTTGGCTCGAGCGAGCGGTTACGCTCTCAGAAACGCGCTTGCATGATTCGTCACGCGCGCTTGCGTATGCGGCTAAAGCGCTTGTGGACGCAAACGGAGAGCCGAGCTTCGAGGGTTGGCTCGATCGCGCGCAAACACTTTCACGCGCGGCGGGAAAGACAAATGAGTTCGAAGGTCTTCTTGCGGCTCTACTTCCAGATGTACTTTCGGACGATCTGAAATTCGAATGCGCCATGCGACTGGGGGCGCTTCGTGAGGAAACAAAGGGGCAGGAGGCCAATGCCATTGAGGCGTATCGCATCGCGTTCGGAGCGCAGCCAGATTCACTTGTCGTACTCGATGCTCTCGCCCGGCTCTACGAGGCAACCGACAACCCCGAGGGGCTTCTCGAGGTCGCCAACGAGCGCGCGGCAATTGCGGGATCCACATCGCAGCAGTCGGCACTTGCTCGCCAGCGTGCTGAGCTTCTCATTCGCCTCGGGCGGGCGCCGGAAGCGATCACTGCGCTCGAGTGTGCGCTCGATGCGGAGTTTGACCCCAACACAATTCGAGCACTCGATTCGCTTTACACGCAACAAGCGCGCCACGTGGACCGCATCACGCTCATTGAGCGCGAAATCGAAGCAACCCAGCATCCGGACGCGCGGGCGACTTTGCAGTTCCGGATCGGCGACATTGCGCTGAAGGAGCTAAACGATGGAGAGCGTGCGCTCGATGCGTTTGCAGCCGCCCTGTCGCTCGATCCATTGCATGACGGCACAGTCTCAGCTCTTGAAGGACTGCTTGCAGGGTCGAAGCTGTCGCCCCGCGCGGCGGAGTTGCTCGAGAGCGTGTACCTCGCCAAAAGAGCGTGGAGCGGCGTCGAGAATACGTTGCGAATTCGGTTTCAGTTCTCAGATAGCGAAGACGAACGCCGTGACCTGCTGCAACGCATCGCGCGTCTAAGAGAGGAGCAACTCGAGAACTACCGAGACGCCCTCGAAGCTTGGGCTGAACTTCTTGCGCTCGACCCACATGACGAGAGGACGTGGGAGCAGCTTGCGCGTGTTTCGAAGGGAGCGAACGCTGAAAGCAGGCTCGCGGAGATTTTTGCGACCGAGGTCGACAAGGCGAGCGGGATAGACGAGCGAATGGCCGAGCTCGCACTTCGGACGGGGCGGCTGCTCGATTCTCAAGGAAAACTCGAACAAGCCATCAAATATTACCGTAGCAGTTACGATTATGATCCTCTCGGGTCGGACGAGGCATTTGCAGCTCTGGATCGCATTCTTGTGGTCCTCGCCCGGCATGAAGAGCGAATCGCGCTCCTCCGTCGTTCGCTTGGCGATTGTCCTGAGCCGGGCGAACGGCGTCGCCGCTGGCAACTGGTGGCTTTCGTCGAAGAGCACAGCTTAGCGATCGGACGCGCGCGCTTGCGACGCTCGAATCTGCGCTTCGCGATGACGATTCAGACGAGGAGGCGGTTGCTGCTCTTCGGCGTTTGTACATCGCTGATGAGAACTGGCCCCAACTTGCTGCCCTAATTCGTGCTCGTGCGGAGCGTGCATCCGATGGGCCGGAAGAGGCGAAGTTGCGCCTTGAACTCGGTCGTTGTCTCGAGTCTCGCATCTTGGATCGCAGCGGAGCTATCAACGAATTTCAGAACGTTCTCGAGCTGACCGAACAGAGCGACGAGTCGCGGGTAAAGGCCATTCAGGGGTTGGAGCGCCAACTCGAGGTAGAAGAATTTGAAGAGCGCGCTATCGACATCTTGATTCCGGTGTACGAGATGGCACGCGACTTCGCCGCACTCGTCAGGCTCATGGAACGGCGCGCGCATCGTGAAAAGGACTCGGCGACGCGCGCACGGCTGTTTGCCGAGGCAGCTCGTATTTGGGAAGAGGAGCTGCGGGACACGACGCGCGCGTTCGCCCTGTGGGCGGAGGCATTTGTGCTCGATCCGGAAGATGGTTCGAGTCGCGCGGAATTGGAGCGTCTCGCCGAGGCCGAGCGTTCGTGGGACCGTCTCGCAGAGACGTACGAAAAAGCAGCCGCGAACGCGTCTGGGTATACAAAAACGGATCTCTTGCGGTCGCTTGCTCAACTCTACGATCAGAAGCGGGATGACCCGCGGCGCGCGTTACACGTCTGGGAGCAACTTAGCCAGATAGACCGAGAGGAGCCCTCGCATCTCGACGAGATGGATTCTCTTGCCACCCTCCTCTCGGACTGGAACGCTCTTGTGCGCGTGCTGTCACGCAAGGTTGAATTTGCGGACGACGAGATCTCGCGCGCCCAACTTTGGCGCCGAATTGGGGAAACTCGCCGCGACATGTTGGCTGATCGTGCGGGAGCCATAGGCGCATACGAGCACGCATTGGAATCGGATAGCGCCGACGTGCTTGCACTTGACGCGCTTATTGATCTTCTGGAGTCGAGTGAGGATTCGAGGAGGCTCGTCGCTCTTTACCGACGTCGCGTCGAGCTTGCGGATGGGAC
>JAHFDX010000030.1:0-2263 GCA_023248785.1 Myxococcales bacterium | reverse complement strand
ATCGAAATGCTCGCCGAAGCATTTGCATTGCAACCGTCGAACTCTCAGGTGGCGGCCCGTCTCTCACGTCTGTATCGAGCGGAGAGACAATGGGACGAGCTGCGCGACACTCTAGAGCAATTGGTGCAGTTGGAGCTCGAGGATGCTGAGCGAAAGGCTTTCCAACGACAGCGTGCGTTGCTCTTCGCGCGCGAACTAAATGAGCCAGGCCAAGCGGTCGACGCGCTTCGCGAACTCTTGGAAGCGTCGTGGGATGACGAGCTCGCCTCTGAGCTTGTCAAAATCGGTGAAGCGAACGAGTCGCTGCGTACCGACGTTGCAATCGCCCTCGAACCTGTGTTGCGTCGCGAAGGCAAGTATGAAGAGTTGCTTCAAGTTTTCGAATTCCGCCTGAAAAATGAGTCGGATTCCTTTGATCGCGTGGCGACACTGCGCGAGATGGCACGTGTGGCGGACGAGTCGCAAGCTAACAGCGAGCGCGCGTTTTCGTATTGGCTGCGAGCCTTCAAAGAATCGCCGACCGACGAAGACATTCGCATCGAAGTGGACGCAGCCGCGGGACGCGTCGGTGCTTCCGCGTGGAAGACATGGGAATCTGCGCTCGTTGAGTACGCGAAGCACGAATTCGATTCCGACTCGAGTGCACAGGCGTTCGCACATGCGGCGTCAATCGCCGAGAGTCGATTGGGCAATACGCAAGGCGCGGAAGCCCATTATCGAGCGGCGTTGGGAAAGGGTGGAGACCGGGCAGAGTGGCTTTCTCGGGTGGACGAACTTTTGGTCGCGAATGGACCGAGCGTCGCCCTACTTGAGATTGTTGAACGACGGATCGGTGTCGAGACAGATCGCCTTTCCGAGTTGCATTACCGAGCAGGAGTACTTCAGCGAGACATTCAAAAAAACGTCCACGCAGCGGTGAGTTCATTTGCAAGCGCCCTTGAGGAGGATCCAAATCACGAACAGAGTCTTGTAGCGCTTGAGCCACTCGCCGAGAGCGACGCGACCGCGTTTGAGATCGTTGACCAGGCGTATCGGAGTCGCGGGACCATTGCGAAACTAGCGGAACTTTACGAAGCACGGGGTTTGCGGGCAAAGGATGAACCGGTGCGTGCGCTCCTGGAAGCAGCGCGTGTGATCGAAGAGGACTGCGGCGAACGATCGCGGGCGCAGCGCCTTTTGGAGAGGGCCTTTGCGCTTGACCCAACCGACGGTTTCGTCTTGGGCGAACTCACACGTGTGAGCGCGGCCACGACAGATTTTGCTGCCCTAACTAGGATCATGGGAGGCGCCGTTTCAAATCCGAAACTATCGACTGCACTGCGAATCGAGTATGCGCTCGAGCTTACGCGTCTCTGGAAGGAAGGAAGTGCAGACGCTGAGGCTGCGGAGCGGGCGCTTGAAACGGCCTGGAAGCTCGACGAAGAGCAGGCAGACGTCGTCAATGCTCTCGATGCGCTTCGATCACAATCGGGTCGCGAGCGGGATCGAATCGAGCTTTTACGCGCTCGTATGCGTCTGGCAGATCATGCGGATGCGCGCCGGGAAGTGTGCCGGGAGGCGGTTCGTGTTTTGCGGGGACCTCTCGAAGATGGTGCGCTTGCCGAGAAGTTCCTCGACGAATATGTGACATTGGAGCCCGAGGATGGGTGGGCGCTCAGTGAATTGGTCGCGGTGTCAGAATCGAAAGGCGATGATCGCAGACTGGTTGAATTGTTACATCGCATGATCGAATTGGAAGTCGACGGCAGCTTGCTGGTTGCCCACAAACGCAAGCTAGCCAGCGTCCTTGACAAAAATTTGCGCGATGCCGATGGCGCCGCTTCGGTTTACACCGATTTGCTCGAGTCCGACCCACATGATGTTGAGTCGTTCCAATGGCTGAAGGATCACTTCAAGGCGGCCGAAAAATTCGAAACGCTCGCCGAGTTGCTCACGCGCCGCATCGATTCGGAGGATAACGCCGCGCGTCGCGCCGATGTGCTTCTCGAGCTTGGAAAATTGAGACAGAGCGATTTGAAGGATGCAGAGCGCGCGGCAGACGCCTTTGAGCAAGTCGCAGCGGAGTATCCTGGGCGAGTCGATGTTGAAGATCTGTGGCTCGCAGCGATGGAAATTGTCGGAGATGGAGATCGACTGGCTGATATTCTCGAACGTGCATCCGATGGTGCGCGAGTTCGCGGGGAACTAGACCGGGAGCTTCGCATGCGCGAGCGAGTAATTCGCGTGTGCATCGACAAGTTGACTGACGGAGCACGTGCCCGCG
>JAHFDX010000518.1 GCA_023248785.1 Myxococcales bacterium | reverse complement strand
TAACAACCTTCAAACTTCACGACAAGTGAGCGCCCCGTAAAGCCGCGCGCTACGCGAATCGCACTCATGGTGGCTTCGGTCCCGCTGCAGACCGCTCGCATCATCTGCATCGATGGGTAGAGCTCGAGAATTTTTTCCGCGAAACGCACTTCGGCCGCCGTCGGCGCGCCATAACTCGTTCCGCGTGCCGCCGCTTCGCCGATCGCTGCAACCACTTCGGCTCGGGCATGCCCTAAAATCATGGGGCCCCATGAGCCAACGTAGTCCGTGTATTTTACACCGTCCTCGTCGTGAAGGTATGCACCGTCCGCGCGTGCGATGAAGCGAGGCGAACCATCGACCGCACGAAATGCCCTGACCGGACTGTTGACACCACCCGGCATCAATTGCGCGGCACGCACAAAGAGATCTTGCGAACGACTCATGGGGCCTGCAACGCGGGCGTCCCTGCGTCCGCCTTCGACGACATGAAGATCTTCGCACCCACGGCGGTTGCGATGCCGATCAGGATGACAGCCACTAACATGACCGACACGAGCAGAGCAACCGACGGGCGTCCCGGTCCGAGCGACGGGTTCCCGGGCTGCGTCGAAAAGGGTGCCGGCAGCGCGCGCATCGAGGATCGACCTGAACCGCTCTTGTTTGGCGCGACAACGGTTGTTGCCGCCTGCGAATCCGGCGGTGCGGAGTCATGCGAAGCGTACATTGGGACCGTCGTTCTCTTTGGCGGAGCCGGATCCGTCGGATGCAATGCGAGAGTTGAATCGACGCGTTTTGAATCTGCACTTCGGCCAGTTGGAGACGAAGGCGGAGAGGGAGCCGAGGGCCGAGCATTTAGCCGCTGGAGTATGGGTATCGGAGCTGTCACTTGCTGTTGCGCGCCGGGCCCCGAGCCGCGGACGGTTGTTGGTCTGTTCGACTCCGACACGGGTACCGCTATCGCATCCGCATTCGATTCGGGCAACGGCGCATTCTCACCGGAGCGTGTCACCAGATCGATCACGAGGGTGCCGTTCAACTGTTCTCCCGCAGGATACGAATGTTCTCCCGCAGGATACGAATCAGCAGAGGCAGGAGGCGGGGTGTTGATGACGGGATTTGTACCCACGTCTTCCACCTGCCCGACACGCGTGGAGGCAAGATCATCTTTCCACGATGACGGATCGAGAACCGTGGAACCATCGAGTGTAACATCCGCCGTCGGCGTGATCGATTTGCGTTCGGCACCGCGCTTGAGTTCGTCCCAAAAATCGTGGGCACTCTTTTGACGTGTATCAGGCGAAAATGCGCACGCCCGCGCAAGCGCCAATTCGACTTGCGGTCGCAGCTTAATTCCAAGCGCGTACGGCGTCGGTTGCTCCGGGCTCAGTGCTTCGAGCGCACATTGAGCCAGACCGTCACCTTTCCGCACACGCTTGTCGCGCAGCAGCTCGAGAACAAGTAGGCCCAACGCATAGACGTCGGTCCAAGGTCCAATTTTTCCGACCGACGTATCAAACTGCTCTGGCGCACCATAGGACGGAGAACAAATGGTGTTGTTGCCCATGGTTTGAAAGCTCGGCGCGATGCCGCCGACGGGATCAATGATCTTCGCGAGACCAAAATCAAGGACCTTCAGTCGAATACCCGACGCGGTCTTTGCGAGGTACAAATTTCCGGGCTTCAGGTCGCGATGAACCACGCCTTGTGCGTGCGCGAATGCAACAGCGCTGACGGCAGGTTCAAAGAGTTCGATGATTTCATGAATGGTTCGGCCGGTTTTTCCCTGAACCCTTCGTTCGCGCAAATCCATACCGAGCGATCGCCCTTCGAGCCATTCAAGCACCATGTACGGAATCAGCGCGCCGGTCGACGGAGCGACCGTCGTTCCTGCGGTAATGCTGCGAACGATATCGAGATGACCTTGCGAGAGCTTGTACATAATGCGGCTCTCGTCACGAAATCGCCGCGCGAATTCCTGAATCATGTCGCTCTCGAGATGTGCCTGAAGCTTCAGACACTTCACGGCTACCGGCTCGTCGAGCCCAAGGTGATGCCCTCGATACACCACACTGAATCCACCCTCGCCAACAACGCGATCGATTCGAAATTGCGACTCAATAACCTGACCGCAAAGTGCAAAGGGATCGACTGCCATGGTTATCCGCGTTCAAACAGTGCAAACGGTGTGTGGACCGTCAGCGAGGAACATTGAAGGTATAGGATATCGTCTGTGGCGCCCCTGAAAAAGGTGGCACCGACGCGGTACGGAAACGTGAAATAACGCATTCCGCGGCCGGTGTTCCCGCATAGGGCGCGCCATTGATCACTGCGCTCGCCACCGAGCCTTGCGGTGAAAACGTGACAGCGATGACGCCCGGCCCGGTCACGCCATGCTGTTTGCAGCTCGCCAAGATGCCGTTTTTTTCGGCGAGCGCCTTGCGAGCCGCGGCGGCGTTGAACTTGTCGCCGTCGGCGGGCGACGCGGGTTCGCGTGGGGGCGCAGCGGTGACCGTGGCGGGCGGGGTGACCACCGATGTGGTTGTCCCCATGGGCGAGAGCGCTGTCGTAGCGGACGTGGGCGCTGGGGGTTCAACCGATTCGCTCGTGGAAGCCGCAACGGTCGCGGTAGCTGAAGGTGGAGGCGCTTCAACCGGCAATTGCGCGGACGAAGACACGGGCATCATTCCCGTCGTGCCGGTCGCGCTTGTCGCAGGTGCCGACGATGGCATCGCGTCGAGAACCACGTTCGGACGCGAGCGTGCGCGGACAGCAACGCCAATGGCGATTCCAATCAACACGATGACGACCGCCACCACTGTCGCAAGCAACACGATCATCGGCGTGCGCGTGCGCGGGATGACAGGCGGGTCGTTTGCGGAAGCGTACGGCCGATCAGAAGGAGAAGCGTATCCGTAAGGCGGTCCAGCAACACCCGCGTACGGGGATCCGTAGGGCGGCGGTCCGTACCCAGAACCAGAATGCCCCGATGGCCGTGCAGATCCTTGCGGCGGTGCAGTTTGAAACGCAGGTGCCGGTGCGGGCGGTGCTTGAACAACTGGCATGACAAGCGTGCGATTCAACTGCGCGCGACCGACGGTCGGGCCCATTACGTCCACCAAAGTTTGAGTGGGCGGGGACCCGGGCTTTTGCGCGGCGTCCGATGGCGCCATACCGAGCAACGTCCCTTGCCCGGCATGCCCGCCCGAAAGCGCAGGCGCTTTATTAGTATTATTAGTTCCCGTCACAGCCGAAGCGACGGGGGCGGGTGGAGGCGCCGTGCGCGCGCCGACCGGTGAATACGACGGTACGGGCGGCGGTGGATATGCCTCCGCGCTCTGAACAGACGGCCGGCTTGGCCTGGGCACCGACGCGACAGGTTGCGTACTTGGCCTCGGCGGAACCTCGGTCGGCACCGTCCACGGCGATGCATTCGTTGCAGCACCTGTCGGAATGGACGAAACGTCGAGATCTCCGTCGCGCAACAAGATCGACGTTTGCTCATCGTCATCGACCGCTCCCTGGAACGGGTGCGCTGTTGCGACATCGGATGCGCGAATATGTGACAGT
>JAHFDX010000517.1 GCA_023248785.1 Myxococcales bacterium | reverse complement strand
TCGAAAATGGTCGGAAGTTTCTGAAGCGTGGCAGCAAGAGCGCGGACATGCCCGATGGTCCGGAGATTTTCGAAACAACGGGCGCGTGGGAAGATTTTTCAACGCCGTCGCGCGACTTGCGTCTGCTCATTGCGGTGGACGTGGTGCAGGGATTTCCTGTGCGCGCGGAGCGTCGCCGCGAACGCTACCGGCTACCAGAAGGCGTTACTGCGGAAGGCCTGCGCGAGCATCTCAAGACCAAATTGCAAGAGCAGCTTCTGTCACGCAAGATTCGTTACCTTCGAAGTGACGATTCGGAGTTCGAGCTCTCGTTGAAGGACGTTTCAGAGCGCGCGCCGTCCTTCGAGATGGCGTACAACCCAAACGACTGCCCAGAACTTCGTTGGGGTGCGTCCAAGGGAACGGACGAGATGGCGACATGCAAACGTCACGCGCCATGGAAGCAACGCGCGAAGATGAGTCGCTATCGTGCGTGGTTCAAGGAACGGAAGCGCCCGCCCCGAAAGTAGCCGAGGCGCGAGTTCGCCTTCGCTCGTAGCAGAGCATCTCACCGAGCATATCGTGGTCGTCGGTGGCCACGAGTTCCATCCCAGCTTTTTCGAGCACACGGATGGAGGCCCGATTCCACGGAAATGTATTGGCCGTCACGGCGTCGACGTTCGCGTCCTCAAGGGCCCACCGAACGACGCGCTCGACCGCTTCGGTCGCGTACCCCTGACCTTGGGATGCGGTCTCGACGCCGTACCCGATCGAGAGTTCCGCGCGCTCATTGGGAGCTCCACTTGTGATGACGCTGCCGATGACCCACGGATCGCCGTGCCGCAGGACCATGGCTCGTCCGCCCCAGAGGGAGTGCTCGGGATTCTTACGAAGCGTTTCGATCGGACAGCAAAATGCACGCTCGACCAGCGCTCGCCCCGGCCACTTGGTTGGAAACTCCGCGCCGATCAAATGTTCGGCCCAGCCCACACAGCCTCGACGAGAGGCAGCGTAATAGGGATGAGCTTCAGGCGCGCCGTGTACAAAATGTCCACGGACCCAGGGTGACACCCCGGAATCACTTTGTCACGTAAGCTCCCGCGCCATAAAGAGGAGAAGTAGGGGCGCGAGTGGAACGCATCGCGTCAGAGCATCGCGTTACAGCTCGAGCGAGTACACGAAGCTCGACTTTGGAAAACGCAGCAAACGATCGCGAATGACTCCCTGCGGAATCACGTCTCCATCGACGTACCGCTTGACCCAGGCCTCTGACGCATCGCGGCGATTTGTGGCCTTCACCTCAGCCACTTGGTTCATCAATTTTTCGATCGCGGCCGGCAGCTTGTCGAAGTGGAGCGTAAATGAACCTTCATCTGATCCATTTGCTGCATGCGCTTTCGGGTCGAACGTGATTGCGCCTTCGTCGATTAGAAAGCCCACCTGTATGGCGGCCACATGGCTGTATGTCTTGGGCTTGTGGTCGGGTTCGTACATCTCGCGCGAGATGTGACCGAAGGCCCAAACGATCGAGTCGAGGTACGCCTCTTTGGCGAGCTGATCGTCGATGATCCCTTTCTGACGTAAGAAGTCGATGAAGTAGAGCGCGCCTGACTGCGCCTTGAGCTCCTCCATCATGCTTGCGAGCGGGCCGCCGAATGCGACCGTGTTGCTCTTGCCCTTGTACGCGTACTCGTGAGCAGGGCCTAGGTTGTGTGTGGCCTCGTGCAGGATGGTTGAAAGAAGAGCCGGCGTGGTGGTTTCGCCGTAGAGCTTCATTGACTCTTGCGTGAGCAGCGAGGTTGCCTGCGCATGCCGATTCGCACGGCTATCAGGGTCGGTGTAAAGGTTGCTCATGGCAACCGTACGACCGCGACCCTCGTTTGCTACTGGCCCCCAGTTCGGCAAGCTCTGTCCGATGGTTGCCCCGATGGGATCACGATCGTCTCCGGCGTTGAAGACGATGTCGATGAAGTCGGGAAGATGAAATGTAACTTTGCGCGCCTTGTATGCCTTGCCGATGAGCGTCGCCAACGTATCTTCCATGTCTTGCTGAACGGGCGCCAACTTTTTTTGGAAGTTGAGTGATTCTTTGTTGATGATCGCAAACGTGAGGTGAAAGCCGGCCTTGTGGCTGCAGGGTTCCCAATACGTTTCGTCGGGCGCTACGCGCAAATAGAACTTCGAGTTGGTGGCGTTCATCTTGGCCCACGCTTCGTCGGACGGGCGCCAGTCGTTGGAACGAAAGCTACGCGCCGCCGCAAGCACGTAACCGCGCATGGCTTGTTCACTCTCGACACCGTCGAGTGCCATGGCCGCGCTTTCAAGGGTAGTTGCAACAGCGTCCATCTGCGGCTTGTACGCAACGTGGTAGGGGACCGCCACCAGCTTGCCCTTCTCTTCGCGCACCGCGACGAAAGGGTCCAAAAGCGCTTTGGCGTTCTTTGCGGTCTCGAGCGACTTGCAGAACGAGCGCTCCTTTTGGATCTCTTTCGGATACAAATCGTAGACGGGCTTCACTTCTTCGGAGAGCGCGTTGCACTTGGCATGTCGTTCTGTTTTCGGTCCAACGCACTTGGGGCCCCAATTTCGGCGGAACATGCTTTGGCTCGCGGGGTCGACCTTTGCTGCGTCAGACTCGAGCGTCTTCATACCCACGGCCAACGCGTAGAGCTCGTCGATGCCCTTTGCGGCTTGGAGCACCTGCCGCACAAACGACTTCTCGGGCGCGTTCAACATAGAGAGATCATTGTGAACGAGCGTGGGTGCGCCTTGGGCGAGCTCCTCGACCACGAGCTTGAGGCGCGACGTGTCCTCGTCGTTCATCCCTTGAATGGGCGCCTTGTCGGCGGCAAGCAAAGCAGCGTAGGTGTCTTCGAACTCTTTGGTGAAGGTACCGTTGTTCGTCCATGTTGCTGGCTTCGGATAGAAGAGCAGCGATCGCACTTCGTTGGGATCTACGGCCTGGTTCCCATTGGTGTCTTGGGCCCAGTAGAGGGGCAAGTTTAGTCGTACGGCGAGCTCGTTAAATCGCGCGCGCGACAGGGCCGCATACTTCGGCGGTTCGGGCGTCTTCGGGGGTGCCTCGACTGGCTTCTTCGACGGGTCCTTCCAAGCCACCACGTCGGCCGGTGGCTGGATGGGGCGTTGGCAACCAAAACACACATAAACGAACAGCGGGCCCAGCAGTAGTTTGGATCTCATCGCCGGCGGCTATACCGCGAAATCAACTCGATGTGGACACCCACTATAAAAGCGGGGAAAGTACACGGGCTGAAGCTTCTGCGAGGCGCACGCTCCACGAAAGATGGCTCTTTCGACGCAAATCGACCCGCTCTGCATGGCGCAAGTCGTCGTGAAATACTTCGGCAAGGTGTCCCGCGATCTGCGGCGCATAGAAAACGACTGCGGTTTCAAAGTTCAATCGGAAGCTGCGGTTATCCATGTTTGCAGTTCCAACGATGGCAAGTCGGTTGTCGATCACCATGGTCTTCGAGTGCAAGAAACGCGGCTTGTATTGATAGATGTGCACGCCTGCAGCCAGAAGATCGTCGAAGTAGGATCGTTGAGCGAGC
>JAHFDX010000516.1 GCA_023248785.1 Myxococcales bacterium | reverse complement strand
GTACACAGTTATATTTGCGCCATCGCAAAGCACGGACGCAACCTTCAATGGACTCACGAGCTCCGCGCTCAGCGTGACCAGCGTGGACGTCGCCGCCGTTGGCCGAGTGAGCGTGGATGCCACTGGGGTAGAGGGCAACGGGCACAGCGCGGGCTACAGCCCTGACAGCTTGCTCACCCTTGGCTCTCCACGAATTTCTAGCGATGGTCGATACGTGGCGTTCGCCTCCGATGCCACCAACCTGATTGGCAACGACAATAACGGTGCAGCGGACGTCTTCATTCACGATAGGCAGCTTCGTACCACGACGCTCGTGTCCGAATCACCCACAGCCGTGCGCTCGAACAGGGCAAGTTATGCTCCGTTGCTCTCCTCGGACGGAAGGTATGTGGCCTTCTATTCGTTCGGGACGGACCTCGTCCCCAGCGTCCCGCATCCAGGCTGCTACCTCAGGGACTTGCAGGCCAACACGATCGTCCAGGTATCGAGCAGTTCAACGTGCTCGCTGCAAACCATTACCACGAAAGGACAAGTCGCCTGGATCGAAGGAACAACACTTCGGGCCTACGACACGGTTACCGCTTCGGCGGCGACATTCTTTACCGCGAACGCTCTGCTTGATGTGAGCGCGAGCGACTACTTTTGGATCACGTATCGCACGACCTCGGCGCTCGTTTCATCCGACACAAACGGTGTCAGCGACCTCTACCTCGTGAATCTCGATGTCTCAAGCGGCAGCACGCCCACGCGCGTGAGCCTCACATCCGGAGGGGGTCAATTAACGAATGGCGTCACGCATGGCGCATACTCTCCAGACGGTTCGTACTACACCTTCACAACCAAGGACGCGCTCACGCCTGACGACACGAATTCAGGCGCTGACGTGTACCTCGTCAACCGGACGAGTGGTCCAAGTTCGATCGTGCGCGCATCCAAGACCAACTTGACGGGGGAAGCGGGCATGAGCCACATCTCCAAAGATGGCTCCTACGTGGCTTTTGAGTTCACACCCACCGGGCAGTCCACGCAGGTGTGGGTGTACGATCGCAAGACTGCGCTCGCGACATCACTCTTCAAGACCTATACGGGAGCTGTGCCCGACGGCGACATGCTCCTTCCGTTCATCTCGAGCGACGGTTCGTGGATCGCAGTGCAAGGGAAAGCCACAAACCTGGTTCCCAACGATAAGAACGCCAAGTATGACGTTTTCGTCCTGCCGAGGCAATAAGACGCAGCGGATGGCTTCACGTCGTTTGCAGGTTGCCGGCTCTGCGAAGACCGGCGCACAATGTTCGAATGGTTTTCGTTCCTCCAGTAGACACCGGTCGCAAAGGCCCACCGATGCCCGAGGTCAAAATCCTCATCATCGACGACGATCGCGCCATCTGCGAGTACATGCAAACGTTGCTCGAGAGCGACAACTTTACGGTCAAGACCCTTAACGATCCGACGCTTGTCGAGGAAGAGGTGAAACGGGGATACCACCTCGTCATCCTCGACGTGATGATGCCGAAGCTCGACGGAATGGAAGTGTTGCGTCGCATTCGCAAGATTGACGACGACATTGCGGTCGTTATCTTCACGGGTTTCCCAAACTTGGAGACCGCCGTGCAGTCGATGAAACTGAACGCCGTCGACTACCTAAAGAAGCCGTTCCAGGTGGATGAGTTCCGCGAAGTGATTCACCGGGTCATGGAGAAGAAAGGGCTATTGCGATCACCGGAAGAGCAGATTCATCGGACGATTGGCGAGACCATTCGGAGCCTCCGCAAAGACAAAGACCTCACGTTGAAGCAACTCGCCAAGCGAACGGGGCTCAGCGTGTCCCTCTTGTCGCAGATCGAACGGGCCGAATCGTCGCCCTCGATTTCGTCCCTTTACAAGATTGCGGCTGCCCTCGATTCTAAGATTTCCGACCTCTTCGGCAACTTCTGACCGCCAATTTCATTAACGCAGCTCTCACATTCACACTAGCGTCCGGGCGGCCTCAGCGATATTTACGCCTCGCTGGTGCGGACCGTCACGAGCCTCTTGAGCAAGCCTCTTGAACAAGGGCGGTCACGAAACCCACGTTGCTCCTAATAGAGGTCGATGATGAAGACGATTGTGTTGGTTACGGGCCTAGGTTTGCTTGGTGCTGCTGCGGCGTACGGGTGTTCTACCCCGGTCGAATCGACCCCCGCATCCGACGCCGGCACCGACGCGACGGCTTCGGATGCAAAGGCGGACACGAGCTCCTCGCAGGGGGACGCCGGCACGGACGGTGGGGGCAAAGAGGGCGGCAAGAAGGATGGCGGCAAGACTTCCTGCGATCCGGATCTCAACGGCTTCACGGATATCGTCTACCGCAGCCCAGACGTGCGTGCGAACGCGTGCCTGCAAACCCAAATGGCCGCGATGATAGACGCGTGTTTCATGTCCGCAACGTCCTCGAAGACCGCGTGCGGCGCTTGGCAGAACGACAATGCGAATGCGAACTGCAATGCGTGCATGATCGGCAACGTCACGAATGCCAAGTGGGCTCCGTACGTGTTTCCGGCGCAAACGGGAGGACCCGGAGGCGGTTACAATTACGCCGGCTGCCTCGAACTCAGGGGCGTAGCGACGAGTTGCGCATCCAGCTGGTCCGTTGCGGACTACTGCACGGACTACGCGTGCGACCCGTGCTTGCAGGACATCAAGTCGGACACGAGCCCGGAAGGCGGAACAATCACCACCGAAGAAAGCAAGATGTACGACGATTGTCGATCCAAGACGACGGACAAGGATGGCGGGCTCTGCGCCGCAAAGTGGGCACCCGCAAACGATTGCCTTCTCACAGCCACCGCCGATGGCGGCAAGGTGCTCGTCCCCGAGTTCAACTGGTGCTTCCGCAAGGACATCGACAGCACGAGCGCAACCGCAGTGCGTACACGCCTTATTGAGTTCTTCGGGCAATGGTGCGGACCGGCAACGACAACGGACGCAGGCGCAACGGACTCAGGCACTGCAACCGACTCGGGCACCGTGGACGCCGGCGGCGGCTGAACGAAGGGCCGCGTTTTTCGCCCTGAGTAGCTGACCAAAAGCGCTTGCAAGAACGCCCGGGAATCACCATACTGCGCGCCTCTTCGCCGGAGTAGCTCAGTTGGTGAGAGCGGGCGTTTCATACGCGCTAGGTCGGGGGTTCGACTCCCTCTTCCGGCACAGGCGTTTGTTCTGATCGAGGGGAGAGCGCCGGTGCCGCTCCTCCCTCGAGCTCCCCCAAACCGGACGCGCGTGTTTTGTTCAGGTCGAGCGGAGCGGCGGCCCCGCCCCATGTCATCCTGAGGAGGAGCGACGCGAAGCGGAGTCGAGGCTCCGGCCTCTGACGAGCGTAGCTCGGCAGGAGCGCAGCGATAGGCTGGAGCGACCGGAGGGAGAGGACCCCCCAGATTCAGAGGGGGTCCTTCGCGCCTTGCGCTCCTAAGAAACTAATGCGGGGACGAGCAGGAAACCGAGGGATTTGGCATTGCGCTGCAAGTTTCGAAGGAGGCGAGCGCGGTAGGCGTCCTCGTAAGCGAGCATGCCGGTGTCGACG
>JAHFDX010000029.1:13341-14213 GCA_023248785.1 Myxococcales bacterium | reverse complement strand
CCGACCATCTCCTTGAGGATGTGATCGCGCTTACGGGAGCCACTCGGGGGACTCTTGTTAGTTTCGAAAATTCCGAGGGAGCCGTGCCACTCGCAACGCGCTCCATTGCAATGTCCGACGACGAAGCTTCGTTCAGCAAGAGCCTCGTGGATCGCGCGATGGTGGAGGGCCACCCTGTCGCCTTTGATGCCCACACCTCGGAGTCGCTTGCAGGGGCGGAAAGCCTCGTTGCAAGTGGTGCGCTTTCTGCCATTGCGTTGCCGGTTGCTTCGCAACAGAACACATTGGGCGCACTTTATCTGAGTGCCCATCACGCACGCGCCTTCGACGTAGACACTGTCGACCTGCTGTCTGTCTACGCGTCACTCGCCGCCTCTTTGCTGACCCAACAAAGACAAGTCGAACACCTGGCGCGCGCCCTTTCTGACCTCGGTGACGACGACAAGTCGCCGCTCGTTGGTTCGTCGGCTTCTATGCGCGCGCTTCGCACAACCATTCACAAGATTGCGCCATCGAACGTGCCCGTGCTTATTTCGGGAGAAACCGGAACGGGAAAAGAGCTGGTTGCGCGCGAAATCCACCGAAGGAGCCATCGTGCACACGCGCCCTTCGTGGCCGTCAATTGTGGCGCCATCACGGAAGAACTTCTCGCGAGCGAACTCTTTGGCCATGTTCGTGGTGCGTTCACCAGTGCACAACGTGACCGTCTCGGATTCGTTCGCGCAGCCGACGGCGGCACGCTCTTTCTCGACGAGATCGCCGATATGCCCCTGTCTCAGCAGGTGGCATTGCTTCGCGTCATCCAAGAGCAACAAGTAACACCGGTAGGGTCTGAGCAAAGCCATCCCGTCAACGTGCGTGTTGTGGCTGCC
>JAHFDX010000029.1:0-13331 GCA_023248785.1 Myxococcales bacterium | reverse complement strand
CCGCGTTTTGGGAATCAACCTTCGCGTACCTGCGCTCCGCGACCGCGGAAACGACGTTCTATTACTTGCTCAGCATTTTCTGGGCCTCGCGAGTGAACACGCGCATTCGAAGAAGCTATTGTCCGAGGGGGCGATGCGCGCAGTTCGCACCGCACCTTGGCCCGGAAACGTGCGTGAACTTGCGGCCGCCATCGAACGCTCCGTGCTTCTTAGCTCTGGCGCTACGATCGAGCCCGCTGACCTTGGGCTTGCGGCATCGTCTTGCAGTGAGCCCTTCGTTCAACCCCTCGTTGTGGCACGCGATTCGTACCTCAAGCAATACGTGAGAGATGTTGTTGCGCGTATGGATGGCAACCGCACCGCCGCTGCCGAAGCGTTGCTCGTGAATGTGCGAACGGTGTTCAAATATTTGGAGGAAATTTAGGCAGGACGATTGGTGCTGCGCATACCAGGCAATCCGCGAATCGCGATTTGTTGATTGCGACTCCGCTACGGGAGGCCAGCGAAAGCCCGATCGGCGCTGAGGGTTAGAATGGATGCGTTACCGTTCTTGAACTCGCGCAAAACGTTCTTCGTGTGGATGATTTGCAGGGCCGGAACCGAGAACACATTCTGGAATTTTCGAAGCGAGGAAGACGGGGTCTCTTCGCTGAACTTGGCTTCGACTAAGAGCCTGGGTTTTTGCCTGTCGGTGATAAGAAAATCAACCTCTTGTTTGTCCTTATTCCGCAAGTAGAAGAGTCGCATCTCCCCGTGACCAAGATCGTTCCACACGTTGAGGGCACGTGTGAGCTCCAACGCAACCATGTTCTCAAAACGCGGCCCCAGCTCTTCGATCGTTGCGTAGTCGAAGAGATAAAGCTTCTTCTCTTTTGTGAGCGCCCGGCTCACCTTCCGGGCCCAAGGCGACAACCGAAAGCTAAGGTAGAGGGAGTCGAACAGTTCAAGCCAACGCTTGATCGACGCCGGGGACACTTGAACATCACGCGCAAGGTTGTCGAACGGCAGCGGCGACCCAACGCGCGCCGGAAGCAACTCGAATACCGCTGCAACCTGCTCGATGTTCTGCACGTTGGATGCATCGCGAATGTCTTCGCGAATGAGGCGTTGACGGTAGTTTGCAGACCAACGGCGGTACGTCGCCTTGCGCCCAGAGAAAAAAGGCTCTGGAAAGCCCGTGAGCTCCAGCATCGCGTCCCACGCGTCGCGCTTCTTCGGCCGAATCTTCGCGAAGGCCGCGTAGGGGTCACGGAAGAAGGCCTCAAAAGACTCCAGGGTGAGGTCACGATGCAGAAGCTCGTGAAGCGTAAGCGGCCAAATGTGTAGAGGCAGGTACCGGCCCGCGAGCGAATCGCCGCCACGTTGGTAAACGTCGAGCCGCCCGCTCCCAAGTACGAGAAAGCGAAATGCATCCACGTGCTCGTCGTAGACGCCTTTCAGGTAGTTCTTCCAGTGCCGATATTTGTGAAGCTCGTCGAAGATCACGACGGGTTTCTGGTCCGCAAAAGACCGCTTGGACTGATTCGTAGCAAGGAAGAACGAAGGGTCGGTAAGGATGCGACGCTAATCGCCGGGGATGTCCCAATTCACGTATTCCGACGGAGTCCTCGCTGCGATCGCTTTGGCAAGAGTGGTCTTGCCGGCTTGCCTGGGGCCCATGATGAAGAGAAGAGCCTTGTCGCTCCAAAGCCGTTCCAGCGCGTGTCCGTAGCCGTGCCGCTCATCCACCCGACTTTAATACATTTGTTGTTAGAAAAGTCGGGTGGATGAGCAGGGGATCAGCGCCCAACCAGCACCCGCACCCGATACGCATCGCTCGCCAGCACCGAATACGGTGTACCGATGTTCTCGCCCGTTTGCGCGTCGTACCAAGCACGCGGCCCGTCCAAAGGCACAGGCGCGTTCGCAGTCGGCTCCCGCGAAGCCACGATAACGACTTCTTCACCGTCGACTTCTCGCGCAAATGCCCACACCTCATCCGTTGCTTGAAGCAATCGATAACGTCCGTGGCGCAAAGAACGATGCGACGCACGAACATGCGCCATCGCGCTCCACCTCTCGCGCACGCGCCTTTGAGCTGGTGACAGCTGGTCTTCCGCAGGCATCACGCGCCTTGAATCGGGATCCGGCCGTCCCGCAAGCGCCACTTCGTCCCCGTAGTACACCGTTGGAACGCCGGGCAGTGTCGCAAGGAGTTCGAGAGCGAAAGCTTGCCGCTGGTAGATACGCTCGTCGGAGGGTTGCACGGCCGGCGTCCATCGGTCTCCACTTTCGTCATTCGCGGCTGTCGATGCGAAACGTGCAACGTCATGATTGCCTAGCATGATCGCCATTGCAGGCGATGCATCTCCCCAAGCAGCGGTTGCATCGTCCATTGCTTTCGAGAGATCCCGCATCGTGGAATCGCCCTTGGCGATAGCGCCTCGAAGAGCCCACATCAGCGGGAAATCAAATGCGCCGTCAAGCCCGTACGGCCCGAGATTCGCTCGAATCGAGTCGTAACCTGACGGTCCTGTAAAATGTTCCCCAAGAAGATACAAATCGATCGCAGGGACCGACGAACGTACCGCTCCAACGATGCGCCGCGTTGCCGATCGGGGCATCATGGGCACCGCATCGATGCGCAGGCCATCACCACCCGCTTCTTCGAGCCACCATAGGGCATCGTTCACCAACGCGCGCGCGGCATCAGGGTGCGACCAATTCACGTCGGGTAGATAGGTTGCGAATGCGCACCGCTCGATGTCTGTCGCCCAACTGCATTGCGTCCCGCATACGCACGCGTCTTTGAGTCTGAACCAATCCGGATGCGCCGTAACCCAGGAGTGATTTTCGTGAACGTGGTTCGGGACGATGTCGAAGATCACCGAAAGACCCCGCGCGTGCGCAGAATGAACGAGCGCATCGAGCGCAGCCTTGCCCCCGAGCCGATCGTCGACCGCTTGCGACGTCGTGGGCCAATAGCCGTGGTAGCCAGAAGACTCTTTTCCGTCGAGCCCCGGGTATCGCGCGACAGGATTAGGATACAGAGGGGAGAGCCACAGGGCGTTGAAACCCATCGCCTCGATCTCGCCCCGCTCGACGGCTATGCGCACTCCATCAAGGTGCCCCCCCGCGCGGTCGCTTGCCACGCGCGGCGGAGCGAGCGAATCGCCGTTTGCGTCCCGGAACCTGTCGACCATCACTTGATAAAGAACAAGATCGCGAAGGGACTGCGCTTGACGTCCGCTCCACAGACTTGCACGCACAGTTGCCGAAAGACCGACGTTGTCGACCCCTTCGACGGTCATGCCGTGTTTTCCACGCGGAAGGTCCGCGACAGCCACACGCACGCGTCCTGTACTCGCGTCGAGATCAATCCGCGGCGGAACGAGGCCATCGACATCCCAGGTAGCCAGGACCTTCGAAAGACTTGCGCCACCGTGTGCACGAACAAATTGGAGATCCAAAAACCCATTGGACCCATGCTCGATCCTCTCCACCTTGAGTTCGGGCACATGGCAGTCGGACACGCGCGTCCACGACACTTCAACCTCGCCATGCATTGCCGTTTCGCCGACATACGGGTCGGTCATCCACCGTCCGTCATCGACGAGCGCATATTGGTACTCTCCCGGTGACAAATCGACGAGGGCTCGTTGCCATCCATCATCTGCAGCCGCGAGTGCAACGCCCGGACGCTTCCAATCGTTCCAGCTGCCGACCACCTCGACATACGACAAAGACGAGGACGGCTTGTACCAAACCGTAATGCCACACGAACGCTCCGGAGCCATAGATGTTTGTGGACGACACGACCCAAGCACGCATACGGCGAAACACAGGCTGGCACACGAACGAACCACGTGTATCGCCTAGCGTGCACGAGGGACGACGGCTAGCTCCGTGTGTGGTGTTTACGCCCCCGCTGCCCACAAGGCGTAAATCGCAGCCCAACTCATCCCCCAGAAAACGAGAATGAGAAGAATGTTCACCCACTCAAGCTTGCGCATCGCGGCCTTGCTCGACACAAGGCCCCATCCCATCGCAAACGTCGTAATTCCATTGGCCAAGTGATACGCAACCCCCAAGGTTCCTAATAGGTACACAACAAGCGTGGGCTTGTGGTGATGCATCTGCTGGGCGATGTCGACGAAGCGCTCGGCGTGCCCCATCGTCAGTCGCGGCTTCAACATCGCCAAGAAAATGTGCGCACCTAGAAAGAGCATCACGCCAATCGCCGTGATTCGCTGAAGTACGTACTTGAAGTTCTCCCAGTAGCCATACCGCGGAAAATTCGGGCGCGACGAGGCGAGGCGACCGATGCCCCAAAGCGTATGGAGCATGAGCGGGACGAGAACCACGATGCCCGTAAAGAGCTGCGCGATTGGATGCGGATACTCCGTAACCGACTTTTCCCATGCATCGGCGCCCTGAAATGCACTCAGATTGTTCCAAAGGTGAACAACCGTCCAAACACCCAGGGGCGCGATGGCGAGAAACGAAGCCACGCGCGCGCGAACAAATGTACCTGTGCCAGGAGTTTCGGAAGATTCCGTAGCGGTCGACATGAGAAGTTCTTCGCTGTTGTAGAGTCTATGCATGCGGACGTCTACTTGTCCGCGCGCACCCATGTTCACTCACCCCCGTTGGCTTTCGACATTCGCCCTCACTCTGTTCTCAGCCAATGCCATGGCCGAGCTGCAGCCGGAGGAACATGTAGTCGGCAGCGACGTCGCTGATGTCGAAGTGCAAGGTCCGAGTTATCGCAAAAAGACCGCACTCCCATGGGACTCGCTCTCCACGACGCGCCTTCTCGAGGGCCTCTACACGTTGCGCCTGCACCTTGCGACCGGTGGCCCCGTTCGCGCAGCAGAGATCCCCGTGTGCGCCGTTCGCAAGCACGTGCAACTTGACGGACACTCACTCTCTCATCCCACAAGAGCGCCTTTTGTACAGCGCTTCGACGACGTGCTCCAACGTCACGAGCTGACCATCGAGGTCAACGTCTCGAAGTACGAGCGACGCATCGCATGTGGCGCTCCTGTGCGCGTCGGACGCGTAACGAAAACACGCTCGGGATGGAGCACATTATCGTTCGATAGCCCGTACGCATCGCAAGGTGGTGGAAAGGCTGCCGTCTACATCCCAACGACGACGAACACATCACTTGCGGTCGCGCTGGGCCTTCATCCGTGGAACGGCGACCCTTGGACGTACGCAGCATACTCAGAGCTTGTACGCGCCGCCGATGATCACGGCGTCGTTCTTCTTCAGCCCTCCGGGCTCGGAAATTCGCTCTACACCCAAAGCGCCGAAGATGAGGTGATGCGATCACTGGCGGCTCTCCGATCGCCATCGATCGACGAAACGCGCATGTCAATTTGGGGAGCCTCGATGGGTGGTGCCGGCGCAACGACCATTGGATTTCATCGCCCCGATCGATTTGCGATCGTCCTTAGTTACTTTGGCGACTCCAAGTACGATCTCACTACGTACGTCCGCAGCCTTCTTGGCAACGAAGCGGGCGCCAAGAGGATCAATGCCCTGGACGTTGTGGACAATGCGAGGCACCTTCCCGTTTCGCTCATTCACGGAACCGACGACAGAGTCTCTCCCATCGTGCAAAGCGAGATGCTCTACGATGCGCTTAGAAAACGGGGGTTTGCGGTCACCTTCAAAAAAATGGAAGGTCGAGGACACGATGGCTTACTCGTCGCCGAGCACATCGCAGCGTTCGTCGAACAGACCGCAAAGGTGCGCGCGGTGCGTTTCCCTTCACACGTAACGTACCGCACGTTTCGAAACGAAGACGCACACGCGTACGGTGTGCATTTCGAGCGCGCGGAGGAGCGGGTGGGAGCGGGTGCCGAGGCGTTCATTGACATTGAATCGACGAATGGACGCATTGTGATCCACGATGCGCGAGGCATTCGCGCCATCGTGCTTGAACCGGGAACCTTCGGCGTTGCCGATGGGTCCAACGTGCCCGTGGACGCCCCAAACTCGGTGACGGTGCGATGGACGAAGTAGAGGAATCGAAACGAAACTCGGCGCTCGCTCGATTCGGACTTTCCGTGCTCGTACTTACATTTGTAATTGTTGCAGGTGCATTTCGCCTTGGCGGGCACGACTCGCTGATCGGCGGGCGGATCTATGCGTCATCCGTTAGCAAGACCGGAAACAAGTGGCCGATCGATGTGCAAGTGATTGAGGCCGAAGGAGAATTGCTGCGATCGCAAGCGTTATCTCAGGTGCGCGTTGATACGAACGGGCAAGTTCTTTTTGAGGGGCCAACCAATACCGAGGGCCTGATTCGCATCGATATTCCCTACGTCGATCGGAACCGCGCAATCCCGATCCGCATCACCACGAAGACGAAGCAAGTGCTCGCCCAAGGGCCGCTTCAGCCTCCACCGCCGATCAACGTCCCGCGCATCGAACCGCAGCATCAAGCGTTCTCAAGACGCGAGGGCGATGTCGACATCGATGTGTTCGTAGTGGGCGGTCGCATTGCGCTGCAACAGGAGTCGATCGTTCTTGTTGAGGTCCGTGACAAGAGCGGGCAGCGTGCAGCAAGAACAAAAATCGACGTGACCCTCGGCGGAGCTCGGCTTGTTTCTGATCCGTCGCTCGCGTCATCTTTCTTCCCTCACGTGGTTCGCTTGGTCGCCGAAGCTCATATCATCGAGGCAAAATTTCACGTCGCGGCGTCCAGGCTCCTGCCGAACGATGACCCTTCGAGTACCAACAACTCGAGTCGTCCTCTCGATCTTCACGGTGAATGGACCGGGACGCTCCAAACAGCGCCGGGCAGCGGCCATCTTTCGTCGGAGAATAGTTTTGCGTGGGACAACCTTCGACCCACGGAGGAAGGCGATGTCGACGTTTCATTCTATGCCGCGCCAAAGGTCGCATACATCGACGTGTGGGACGAAATGGGTCGCGTTCATGCCGCTAGCCTCGCGCTTGCAGACCGACCCTCGGGCGTAGGGGCAAAGTGGAAAGTTCCAGCTCTTGACGTCGGTGCCTACTGGGTCGTCCTTTCACGCACAGCGCAAGATGCAAATCTTCCGTCCACTCGAGCATGGCCGTTCCTTGTGGAGTCCCCGGACGGACCTAAGCCGGTTCATGCGGGTGACCTATGGAAGCTTCAAATGACGCCCCCGCCGCTTACGCTGATCCTCGACGGTTATGAACAAACCGTCGCCCGCGCCCATCGACGGAGAGACTTCGCGCGAGCCATCGCCGTTACCGCGCTTCTCATCGGAGGCCTCACAGAGATCTTCCTTTTGGCGGTCGCGTTTCGCCGTTCGAGCAGCATCAAAGGCCCTGTTGGCGCGGCCCGTTCCACGCGCATCCTGTCGTTTCTGGCACTTGCCGCCCTCATTGCGCTCGGTTTTTTCCTCCTAGCGGGCGTCATCATCCAAAACGGCTGAGCTTCAGCGGGAGCCGTGAGGCGCAGAAGTTGACACGCCCTGCCACGCGCACCATAACGCGCGTCCTCTTGGGGCCGTGGAACCCACACCTCTTGAGTCGATGGAGGATCGTATGAACAGCCGTTGGATTTTTCAAAGCTCGCTCGTCGCACTGGTCATCGGCACGGCCGCGTGCAGCAGCTCTACGCAATCGAAGGCACCCGTCGCCGGCCCCGATCTGGGCAGCGACGAAACCGATTCCACCACCGACGCGGATACGGTCAGCAATCCTGCATCGACTGAATCCATCGCGTTTGGTGAAATCAAGAAAGCGAAGTTCAGCAAGACTTTGCAGTTCCGCGCGTTCACGTTCGACGGCACCGTTGGCCAAGTGATCGACGCCTACGCCGACGGCCTCAAGGAACTCGACACCATTCTCTACGTCTACCCGGTGTCGCGCTACACGGGACATCCGTTTGGCTATCCCATCGCACAAAACGACGACACCGCGACCGCCGATTGGACAGTGCGCACCAACGCGCATCATAACGACGTTTCGTCGAGTGTTCACAACGTGAAGCTCCCCGAAACGCGCAAGTATGCACTTGTCGTTACTACCTACGAACAGGGTTACACCGGCACCGCCGAAGTCGTTGTGAAAGCGCAAGCTTCGGGCGCCGGAGCGATTCATGTGACGACGGCTCAACTCGAAGCGTCGCCGTCCAAGTACAACGGAAAGCGCATCCAAGTTACGGCCGACGTGAAGTCGCCCGGAACAATGTGCACGAAGATGGCCTGTTCGCAGTCCAATCCCTGCTGCAATCAGTGCTCTACACGCCTCATCGTGGGTACGAACATCAACCTTTCAGACAGTACGCTGGGCAGCTACACGTGCTCCGGAAACGAGTGCAACGTTGCAAGCAACTGCAAAGGATTTTCTTCGACCGATCCCGGCAAGTACACGTTCGTCGGCACATTCACGAGCGACGGGGCCACACTTGAACTCAAGATCGACTGGAAAAAGGCAGCAAATTGCCACGCATCCGGTTGCAGCAAAGAGATCTGTGCGAACAAAGATATGGTCTCTATCTGCATCTACAATCCGAAGTACGCCTGCTACGATTTGTATTCGCACTGCGACGCCCAGGGCGACGGCGAATGTGGTTGGACATCGTCCAATGCACTGCAAGCGTGTCTAGCTAACGGTGGCCCTTAAGGTCGAACTTCGCGAGCCCCCTCCCGTAGGGACAGGGAGCCGGCTATTTTAGAAACTCCATGAACGTCAAACGCTTCCTCCTCGGCATTGTCATTGGAGGAATCCTCATGGTGTTGCTCATCGGCGGCGTCGCACAGCAATTCGGTGAGAAACTCTCTGTCGAGCACAAGTCCACGTTTGACGTGTCCATTCAAGCATCACCCGACAAAGTGTTCGATGTTCTCGCCAACGTTGCGGACTATCCAAAGTGGCACGACGACATGATTCGCGGGGAGAAGACGTCCGAGAAAGACGGGCTCCCCACGTTTCGCCTGGAGATGGGAAGGAATTCCTTCACCGTCACCACGACGGAGAGTAAGAAACCTGAGCGAGTCGTTCGTGAGGTCAAACACGACAAGGGGATGTACACCGGAACATGGACCTTCACCCTTGAGCCCGACGGAAATGGAACCAAGGTGGTTCTCGCCGAGCGCGGGCAAATCCCGAACCCGATGCTCCGGTTCTTCGCGCACCACATCCAAGGCGACGACTACTACGTAAGGGCGTTTCTCTGGGCACTTCAAAGCAAATTCGAGGACGAGCACGCGCCCCCCAAGAAAAAGAAGAAGGGCCACAGCGAGCACGACGAGTCGCCCGAGCATGACGAGTCACCCGAGCATGACGAGTCACCCGAGCATGGCGAAGACGAGCACGCATCCACCGATTCCGCTCCCCATGACGAACATATCGACGCTTCACACAGCGCCCCCTCACCAAGTGCGACTGCGGACTCTCACAAACAGAAAGACGCGCATCCGCCGGCGTCAGCATCCGCCGCACCTTCAGGATCGGCAGCCATCCCCGACGCCCATCCGCCTGCACCCGTGAGGGCCGTCGGCGAAACCGCACCCGCAACGTCGGCGAAACCGCACCCGCCGCAGATAGAAACAAAACCTGCACCCGCGCCTGCGGGCGGACATCACCAAAATTAGGGTTTGCTCGCCTCGGCAGTTCCGCCGTATGCACCGAGTTCAACTGGCGTGCCATTCGCATCGCCCTTGTTGAGCGCTGGACTTGTGACCGAGTCGGTCGTCCAGCTTTGCGTCGCCGGGTTCCAACGGGCGGATTTCGACTTCAAATGATAGTCGTCTTTCGCCGGGTCAGCGAACAGTGGATCTTGATAGAAGAGCCCTGCGCCAAACGTGCAACTGCCCGTTCCCGAACACTTCGAAGGTGCCAATGTGTAACTGACAGCGATCGTATTTGCCGTGTCCGCATAGAAAGGCAGATCGCCGTTGTTCCAGAGAATCGAGTTTCTCAATGTGAGCTTCGAATCACGTTCAAGGAAAAACGCCGAACCACGCACCTTCGCCGCGACTTGGCGATTCTCGTTGTACACGTTGTCAACGATGGTCAGGTTGGTTGCGTCGATACTTGATCCACCACTTGGACCTCCGCCAGTGCCATCGATATAAATCGCATTGCCTCGGGTTTCGCCTTCACTTGTTTGGTACGCACGGTTGCGGAAAAAAATGTCGTGGTGTTCGACGAGGTGACCATCGTCATCGACGAACAGGCCTCCTCCCACACCTGCCAAATTGTCGACATAGACATTGTACGAAACATCACCGTCGCCGCCGTACACGAGTAGCCCACCACCCCAGCCGCCGTACGAGATTCCCTTTCCAATTTCATTGCTGCGGATGGTGTTGTGCGTCACCGTTTGCTTGCGACAACCGAGGTAAAGGCCGCCGCCGTGATCGGAGTAACCGAGGTTCTCGGCCACGAGGTTGTTGTCGATCGTAACCTCAACATCACCGCTTGCCGCGACAGCTGCTCCACGTGCGGCGATGTTTGCCTTGATCACATTTCCGCGCACGGTCGCGGTAACGCGACTTAGGTACAAGGCTCCGCCATTTTCGCTTGTGGTCCCATTTTTTGTGAAGACGGAGTTGGTGAAGGAGTATTTGGTTGGAACACCGCTATCGCCATCCACGGTAAAACCGTGGGAACCCTTGCGAACGGTCACGCCATCAAGTGAAAATGATTTCACCGAGTACACCGCAGTCAACACCGCTTTCGATGTACTCGAGGATTCGAGGATCGACGCGCATGCATCCGTTCGCGATCCGAAGCTCGAGGCGAAGCCACCGTAGACGCTCAAGTTCTTGTTCGGCACATCGAGACTCTCGCCATACGTCCCGGCCGCGATAAAAATTTTCGCTCCGTCCGGGGCATTCTTGAACGCAGATGCGACAGTTTTATATGGCGCGGTCTTCGTACCGCTTTCGCTACCTGTGTAGTCGGCACGCACGTACACGGTATTTGCATCGGCGGTTATTGAGGTGAGTTTCGGGCAATCAACGTTGATCACACTCGGACCACCGGCATCGCCGCTGGGAGTCACTCCGCCGTCTTTTGGACTCGAGGCTTCGGCAAAGAGTCCTCCGTCCCCAGAGTTCGGCCCGCCGTTGGCGCTCGAATCATGCGATCCGTTTGCGCTCGTCTGTGATCGCACGGTCTGTGGATTGCCAATTTCGCCGGAGCCACACGACAGCACAATCAGGCAACCGAACTTCACACTGCGTGGAATCATTCCCACCCTACTTGCAACCGAGGCTCAATACGCCTCTCTTTCAAGTAGTAAGTAAGCTTGCCGACAAGCGCAAAGGGGTTCGCTACGGCTGGAGATCTTTCACGTCGACGGAACCTTGTCCTTCACGCGCTCGACGCAAGATCACGTCGATGAAAGCGTCTTGACCCGTTACTCGCATTACATCTTCGGCAAGCACGGGGACCAGATCGCGATCACCAGCCGCTGCGACGCAGAGTACGCGCCGACGCAATTGCTGCACGCCCAGCTGTCGCCCCGCACCCTCGGACATGGCCTCGAGTAACCTCGCGTAAGCCTGCGTTTCGCGTCGCGCGTTTTCGAGCGCACGTTTGCGATCGCTGAGTGCGCGAGGTTCTCGCTCGTACTCGGAAAGGACGCGCGTCGGCATGAGATGTCGAAGCAACGCACGGTCGTATTTGGGGTCGCAATGCATCAACACAGGCCGAGATTCGGCGACAAGCGACAAACCAAACTCAGACAGCCGGCCCTGAAAGAGGAGTGCGCGCCAGGCTTCGTGAAGCCGCGGTTCCTGCGCGATCACGCGCGTAGCAACGGCGCTTGCGGGGTGCGTTGGATCCATCATAGCAACACCACTGAGCCATCCACCGCCCATGCGCGCAGCGGCCATGCGCCATCGCATACGTTCATCTGCAATGAGGGCCACAGCGCCTTGCGGCATGGTTCCAAAGGCGTAAAGATCCCATCGCGACTGATTGTTCGCGCGCGCTTCATCGAGACGTGAGAGCGCTGAGTCAAAACGAACGACGGGTAGCGCAGAAAAAAGTAACAACAGAAGTGTCGAATTGGTGCGCGCGAAGGCAATCTTGCGCGCTGTGAGCCATGCCATGGCCGATACAATGCAAAATCCGGCAAGTGCACACGACGACACAACAAGAACGAGCGCGGGCCATCCGAATGCCCCTTCAAGCGGCAGCGAAAGGGGTTCGAACGTCGCCCCAAATCCGGCGGCAAACGTCCACGCGATCCACGGCGCGAGATGTCTTCGCAGCGCAGGTTGCAAAGCGCCTGTCACAAGAGTGAGAAGAGCAAGCGTTCCGACCACAAGACCCACGTGAGAGCTCGCAAATGCACGAAGCGAAACAAGGGTCGTTGAAGGCGTATTCGTTGCGAGCGACAGATCCCGAAGCTTGAGCGCCCATCCAAGACCGCGCAATCCCAGTAAGAGAACGGCAGCCGCAATCCATGGTTGCATGCTCTTAAACGACGGCATCTCACGAGTGGACAGCGCGAAGAGAAGCCCGCAAGCAGCAGCAAGGCCAATGCCCAGGTCGTAGGAAAGCGCAAGAACCGCTACTGCAAGTGCGAGCCTGGGCTGATCGGACCGCGCGAGGACGACAAGGCCGGGCACGAGCACGAGCAGTGCCGCGAGAACGGATGAAAGCCCCTGCGCGGCTTCCGTCAACCACGGGGTCGAGAGCACAGCCGCCATCGGCACGACCACGGCCATCCACGAAGTCATTGTGGAAGTCGCGTCGACAGCTGAACGATACGACCTCCGCAGAGCCATCCACAATAGCCAGGCCGTGACTCCTACGAGCATTCCGCTTGCAATGCACACGCGTGCAGCGTGCGTCGCAACCGGCAGCAAACCCGATGCCGCTCCAGCAACCGCATCCAGTGTTCGCGACGTTCCGCCCCAAGTTCCCAGGGTACGTGCTCCCAAAAGACGCACCGTCTCGACATCACGCCCGACCTCGGGAACAGTTGTGGCAAGCACCGCGACAACGCACGCAGGCACTGCGAAAACCAGGAGCGCAATCAACGGCTGCAAGCGCGAAGACGCGCGCATCATCGACGGTACCGTACCTGCTCGCCGAGGCCATCCACAACTTTCGGTCGGCTTCTTTGCAGGGCATTGTAGACTGCGTGGTTCCGTACAGGAGGCATCCGCGTGGCACGATTCATCGATGAGCTGAAACGAACGCACCGTTGTGGCGACTTGCGCGCGACGGACGAAGGGCGCGAGGTTGTGCTTTTCGGCTGGGTCGACAATTATCGCGATCACGGCGGCTGCGTGTTCATCGATCTACGAGATCGCGACGGCATCACCCAGCTCGTCTTCGACCCCGATTTCGACCCCGATCGCAAAGGCAATGCCGATGCG
>JAHFDX010000515.1 GCA_023248785.1 Myxococcales bacterium | reverse complement strand
ACCTCGCTGCCAGGGGTCAAAGGAGGTCTCTACCGTTACATCCCAATGAGCACCGGCAGTGTGAACCGGAAGTTCTCCGATATCACTGACACCTCAGTTTATTGCTTCGAAACCTTCTATCGAAACGAACGCGACGCGTGGGATCGCAAGGCTGCGGTGACAGATTTCACGTTGCTTTTGCAGTTGCGAAACTCAGGATCGAGCGTGGCCGTCGAGCGCAGGGCGCTGGGCTCGTGCGGGACAGGTCCGTGGGCCATGGGGACCACGGGTACGACAACTGCTGTATTCGATCGGTAGGAAGGCAAGTGAGCGCGCCCTTCGATCGCTCTTGATTTATTATTCGATAATAATAGAAATATAGAAATATGCCGACCAAGCTCGAACAGCACGCAGAGCAGTGCAATGCGTTGGGGCACCCCGTTCGCCTCGCGATCCTGCGATACGTCGTGCAAGGTGGCAGACAGGGAACTCCCGCGGGCGAAATTCAATCGAAGCTTGATATTCCTGCTTCGACGCTCAGTCACCACCTCGACAAGCTCGCTTCGGCAGGTCTTCTTGCCTCCCGCCGGGAAGGCACGTTCATCTTTTATGCACCTGAGTTTCACACCCTAAAAGCGCTTACTTCGTACCTCTGGGAAGATTGCTGTAGGCGGGGGGAAAATAAGGAGTGTTGTTGAACGGTGGCTTTTGCAGTTGACCTAAGGCGACGCGTGGTTTCAGAGGCGCTTGGAACGGCGTTCTTGCTCGCGACTGTGGTCGGCTCAGGAATCATGGGCGAGCGGTTGTGCGGCGGGAATGTGGCCATTGCGCTTTTGGCAAACGCGCTTGCAACCGGCTCTTCGCTTGCCGCGCTTATCCTTACGTTCGCTCCAATCTCCGGCGCTCATTTCAACCCGGTAGTCACCGTTGCAAATGCGATTCGTGGCGACCATCCATGGCGTGAGGTTCCGTTGTATGTGACGGGCCAGACTCTTGGTGCATTTGTAGGTGTGGCTGCGTCGCACGTCATGTTCGGGCAGCCGGTATTTTCGGTCTCGCATCACTCGCGTTCCGGCATAGGTCAGGTTTTCAGCGAGTTCGTCGCAACGTTTGGTTTGCTTGCCGTGATCTGGAGTTGCTCTCGAACGAGAGCTTCGGCGGTACCTTTCGCAGTGGGGTCGTACATCGCGGCGGCGTATTGGTTTACCGCGTCCACTTCGTTTGCAAACCCCGCGGTCACGGCCGCAAGAGCGTTCACCAATACGTTTGCGGGGATTCGCCCTGCGGACACGCCGGCCTTCATCTTTGCGCAATTGATTGGCGCAGCGGTCGCGACGGTTGCCTTAGGTTGGCTCTTCACCGCTCCCTCCGGAAAGGAGCCATGAAGATCATCATCTTCGCGTGCGTACACAACGCGGGTCGCTCGCAGATGGCGGCTGCGTGGTTCAATGGTTTGGCAGATCGCCGAAGGGTGAGAGCGCTCTCCGCCGGCACGTCGCCTGCCGGACAAATTCACCCAGAGGTTCTGCAAGTGATGCTCGAGAGTGGGATGGATCTCTCGAAGGAGATCCCGAAACTCCTGAGCAATGATCTCGCAGCTATGGCTGATTTACTGATCACGATGGGCTGTGGTGAAACGTGTCCTATGTTTCCAGGCCTTCGCAAAGACGACTGGGCCCTTGAGGATCCCAAGGGAAAGCCCCTCGAGCGCGTACGGGAAATTCGTGACGACATCAAGGAGCGGGTGGTGGCGTTGCTCACACGCGAGGGATGGCAGGGCTGATTCGGCAGGGTGGTATTCCGCAGGTTCTGAGCTCAAGCAATGGCTCGTGAGGCCGTTTGTTAAGGCAATGCCGCCCTCGCTCGACGCGTTGAGCAAGGCGATCTCTCGGGAGGACAAGATGAACACGACGGGGATTTTCGCTGCCGCTGCTGCAAGCCTGACTCTTCTTTGCACGACGGCATTGGCTGATGGGACCAAGGTCGACTTGTGCAAGGTCTATAAGACGCACTGCAAGATCAACCACCACTGCGACTCGTCGAGCGGTCGCCCCCAGTGCGTTCCCGACAAGAAAAAAACCGCATGCTCCCCGGCATGCAAGTCAGGTGAGAAATGCGAAGCGGTTCAGTGCATCAAAGCCCCGTGCCCGAACCAATGCGTGAAGAGGTAGGGCGCCCTTGAAGGCGACCGCTGTGCTGGTGAAATGATGTCCGCTCTGCGCGCGATCGGGATGGCCATTGCCTTCACTTCGGTGGTTGGGTGCGCTCCCTCGTTCGAGGACATTGGAGCGTTCGCCTGTGCCAATGACGGAACATGCCCGGCGGGTTTTTTCTGCAAGGAGAAACTCTGCAAGAAGGGCGCAGAAGAAACACCCGATGCGTCCGATTTGGACTCAACGGTCAAGAGCACAGAGGATGCGCAATCCTATGTGGACGCCGGTAGCGATGCGCTCATCTCGTCGGACGCTTTGCAAGATGTTTCGGCGAGGCCTTCGATTGTTGCCAGTCGCGTGAACGGCCTTTACACGAGCGAATACGGTCAGCACGATTCGGTCTACGTCTATCTCAGCTCGCAGCCTACGGGTCCTGTTACGCTCGGAATATCCGTGTTTCCGTTGACCGAGGTTGCCCTCGAATCGTCACCGACGCTTGTCTACAATCCGTCCAATTGGCAAACTCTACAGGCCATCACCGTCAAGGGACTTCACGACTACCAGGTAGATGGCGACCAGAAATTCTCGATCCGAGTCTTTGTGGACACGACGGACGATGGTGATTACAAGACCGCCCTGCCAGTCACGATTTATGGAACCAACGTAGACGTGGATCAGGCCGCACTTGTGATCGAGCCTGCGTCGAGCGTGAAGGTGACCGAGGGGGCACAGGTCAAGTTCACGTTGCGGCCCGACACCAAGCCACTCGATACGGTTACATTTGTGTTGACGTCCTCGGACACAGGGATTGCAACGGTCTCGCCATCGACGGTTGATTACGAACCGGCGGATTGGGGAACTGCAAAGAGCATCATTGTGTCAGGCGTGAATGACACCGTGCGCACTGCCGATCGTGCGTTCACGATCAAGATCGACACAGGCAAAAGCAAAGACAGCGCATACGCCGCCATGAAATCGGTCTCGCAATCGGGATGGTGTTTCGACAACGATTGAGGTGGGTATCTACGTAGTCACGGCGAGTACGGCGCCGACAACACAAGCGCGACGATGCGATACGCCTTCTTCGCGCCCTTTTCGGATCTATCCACGTCGAACACGACGCGCACGTCGCCCACATCAAATCGGTTTTCCGGCGGATCTGCTTTGTATGCGATGGACCAATAGGGTTTTCCCTGAAACTTCTTTGGAATGTGAACGGCGCCTTCCCACGAAGTGACCTGGGGCTTGTTGAATGCCTTTGTGTTTCCGGTCTGAAAGAGCTTCGTCCAATCCGGAAGTGGCCCAACGCCCTTGGCAACTCCATCGCGTGAGCCGAAGAAAAATTGGTTTCCCGTCACCTCAATCGGCACACCGCTTCCGGGCGCCGTGCCGAAATTTTTCGTACGTTCATCGAACGAGAGCTTGGCAAACTCGTTGCG
>JAHFDX010000514.1 GCA_023248785.1 Myxococcales bacterium | reverse complement strand
CGCGCGGCATAGCTTGGGTTGTAAAGCGAAACGCCGAGCGACGCTGCGCCTGATACGTTGAACCCACTGTTCTCACCCTCGACTTCGCCACCGTGTGCGCTGCCTTGCTTGTCGAGTGCATGGGCTCTGTTGGCGAGAGAAGTAGCGATCAGCCCAACCGCCGTAACGAGTCGAATTTGCCAGGCTACGCGCGCGCACATGGGGCCGGTGGGATTTCGTAGTCGTAATAGTGGGAAGGATCGCCCTCTTTGCCATCCATCGCGGCGCGAATCACATTGTACGTTTCGCGGGCGGTCACATAGTGGAGCTTCCATTGCTTTCCGTCGTTGAACTCGCGCGCGAGCCCTTGATGGAACTGCATCGCGGCATCGCCCAACATGACCTTCGCATTTTTTTCAGGGGCACCGTGCGAATGCAGCTTTACAAACACCCATTCGGGTCGACCCTTGACCGACACATCTTGTGCGGCCCACGTCTTCGCTCGTGAAACGGAAGGAGGGTCGCCGTGATCCAGCGCAGCGCTGTCGATGCGAAATGCAAGGCGATTTGGGCGTATCGAAAGCGCGAGAGGGCCTGGGATAAAGAGCACTTTTTCTTGGCGATGTGCGCCGACCGTCACCTCTTGACCCGTCTCATAACAACGGCGGGAACGCGCGTCTGTTGGATAGTAAATCCGATTGACTAAACGCGGCTGGCAAGGATCCGGCGCACTCGGGAACGTCATGTCGGCGTAGCAGCCGAGCTCATGAAGAAGCTCAACTTCATCGTCGACGCCGCACCACCGCCCATCGCGCCTGCCATTTGCAAGTGACCAGTTACCGTGGATAAACGCCCACGCGTGCCGTCCGTCCTTGTATTTCGGAAGCGAATCCCATTGACCGAGGTCAGTGAGAGTCTGCTCGAATTTTTCCTTCACGCTCGCGCGCGTATCGCCATCGTGGTGCAAGTGAACCTCGATGTCGCCATATCCGCGGCGTGTGAGATCGGTGAGGTACTCGAAGAAGCGGGGGTCGTACTCTTCGCCTGGGAAGAAGAACGAGTGTCTTGGTGGACGGCCCGTGCTGTCGCGAAACGGTCGGCCATTTTGGGATACTGCTCGTGCCAAACCTTCACACGTAGAACGCCGACGTCACGCGACACATGTCCGTGCAAGGGCTCGTAGTGGTCACAGATCGAAAGCAATAGATGCCGAGTTCCGCGGGCCTTCGGCCAACGAAGTTTCTCGAGGCGATCTTGGATCCAGCCATCGACCCAAAGGTGGAGCTCTTTTCGCGCAAGAGAGCGCAGTGGCCCCAACCACTTCGGAAGACGATTCGGATCAAGTTCCCATCGGGGCATCTTACCCCTTCTTGTCGGCGTCCCAGAGGACGACGCCCAAGCTCTTGCGATCGCCAAGCTGCCTGACGGCTTCGCGCAAATCGTTTCCGCTCGAGTGCTTTGCCTGCGCGACCACAATCATGGCATCGACGGCATTTTCAACGACGTTGGCATCACCAGACCCAAGAACGCTCGGCCCATCCACTACGAGAAAATCGTATCCGCGGCCCAAAAATCCGACGGCGTTTTGGAAGTGTGTGGAGTGCAGTGCCTCTGGATATCCCTGCTCGGTCTGTGATTCGGCCAGGACGTGCAGCGCAGGTCCAAGTGCAATGACACACCACGGATCGAGGCTTCCGTGCATTTTCCGAACGAGTTGGGCACTGAAGCTCTTTCCGGGCGGCACGTCGAATCCCAAGATTTTTGCGAGCGATGGGCGCGTGAGGTTGGCCTCAACAAGGAGCACGCGCGCGCGCTGCGATTCGGACAAAACCAAGGCGAGTTGCGTCGCGAATGTACTTTTGCCTTCGGCGGATCGCGCGCTCGTCACGCCGAAGATCCACATGCCCTCGGATCGACGTTGTTCGAGACGGTGACGAATAATACGTAGCGCGGCCGGGGCGTCGGCGTTCGTGTCGCCGAGCATTACGAGCACCTGCGTGTCGGGCGGAGAAGCCCACGCCGTCACGACCTGAACGGGAGATGTCTCTCGCTGGGGCTCAATCTCGCTGCGATGCACGATGATCGTGCGATCGTCATTCACCGAGTTCCTCCATAAGATCCATGCGGCTCACTCACCCTCATAGTACGGATGATGTCAGGCACCCGAATAGATTATCCGCATTTCAGCCGTATGTCGGTTATGCGCGGGGCCTTGCAAGTTTGGCGGGTCCGTTCGTTGCCGTTCGCGTGGGGAGCATTGGCGGGGACGACCAGTCGGGGCGTACAATGTACTTAATAAGTCCCGATGCGAATCCGAGGCCGTGGGATACATGCAATACGGGAAAAATGGCCCACACAACGGGTATCGCGGCAAGCCCCGCCTCCTGCCCAACGCGAATCGCTTCGATCCCGGTGAGCGCCGCGTACGCCCCAGCGGTCCAGGGAAGGAGAGGTTGCAACGTGGGGGTGACGGCCATGGCCACGCCGGACGTAACCATGAGGAAGGGAATGGCGGGTCGGATCGACAGAAATTTTCCGTGCTTCACGAGCGTGCGCGCGCGACCCTGTCCGTACTTAAAATACTGTCGAAAGAGCCCAGCAAAGGAGTCCCGAGGGTAGTAGTAGACGACGATTTCTTTGCTGAGGAAAACACGCCCCCCGTGTTCGTGGATGCGTTGGTTAATCTCCGCGTCTTCATTCGTAATCGCACGTGGATCGAACATCCCAACGGTTTCGAACACTTCGCGCAAAAACGCGCCGGGAAAAACGCTTTCGACCCATCCCTCGTTGTCGGGGTCACGGTACTTGGAGCCTCCAACGGCAAGCGGGCTTCGCAGTGCGGCAGAAAGGGCGCGTTGAAAAAAGGTCTTGGCCTTGGTGCGTGCAGCCCCGCCCACGTTCTTGGCTCCCGTGCGCTGCAGGACTTCTACACATTTTCGAACAAAGTCGGTCGCGTAGTCGGCGTGAACGTCCATGCGAATCAAAATGTCCCCGCGCGCGCGAGAAATGGCCGCGTTCATGCCGGCCGATTGGATGCGATCGGGATTGTCGATCACGACAATGCGAGGGTCCTTCTGGCTTAGCTCCACCAGAATTTCGCGCGTAAGGTCGTGGCTCATCCCGTCGGCAACCAGGATTTCAATGCGCTCCTTCGGGTAGTCCTGTGCACTTACGGACTGCAAGCAATCGGCAATGTAGTGCTCCTCGTTGTAGCAGGGCATGATGATGCTCACGAATGGGAGCGAGACGTCACCCGTCGTCTTCATGGGTTGAGTATAAAGGCTCGATGGCTCAAACATCCGCCCTAATTGTTGCCTACGGGTATCCACCTGTAGGAGGCGCGGGGGTCCAGCGTTCGCTCAAGCTTTCGAAGTACCTGCCACACTATGGGGTGCGTACGGCTGTGCTTACGGTGGAGAACCCGAGTGCATCTGTTCTCGATGAATCACTATTTCGGGATGTATCGCCTGACGTGGAGGTGGTGCGTGTACGAACGTGGGAGCCAAGCTATCAAGCGAAGCAGGTCGCGTGGAAATCGGCGCAAGTTCCTTCCAAGCCGTCACTGAAGCAGCGGGTGACGAAGACGATAGCTTCCGT
>JAHFDX010000028.1 GCA_023248785.1 Myxococcales bacterium | reverse complement strand
CTCCTGCGCTATTCGCGCGGTACGGACCACCCGTATCACTGGACAGACTTGCATGCAACTGCCGATGTACAAATTGTAGAAAGCTCGGCATCCATTGGGTGAAAACGGCAATGAGGAGCCCCAGATTGGAATCGAAGCGAGCTTCTCTTTCACCGCCCTCGCTCTTCCGGAAACCAGAGTTCAACCACTGTCCCCTTCCCGAGGGTCGACCGCAAGGCTGCTGTTCCCCCATGCGCCAAGAGCACGCGTTTCACAAAGGCAAGACCAAGTCCGCTTCCTGTCGTTTTCGTTGTGAAGAAGTCAAGAAAGGCACGTTCCACCTGCCGCGCGTCCATCCCTTCGCCGTGATCGACCACAGAAAGCACGACCCCACCGCGCGCTTGTTCAGACCGCATGCGCACCATGGTGCCTGATCGCGAAGCCTCGACCGCGTTACGCAGAACATTCTCGAGCGCACTCTCAACGAGAGTCGCGTCAGCGTTCAATTCGAGCGATCCGAGATCCATTTCAATTGTGACACCCTTGTTCGATGCGATGCCATTCGCAACCGCGCAAGCAACGCGCGCGCCGAGTTCGTTGAGACGGATAGTCGTAAAAACTGGCTCAATTCGTGTGAGCCGTTCGTACGTTTCAACCATGGTTGCGACGCGCTTCGCTTGCTCCGACACGACCTGCGCAAACTTCAATGCCTCTTCGGCCGATCGCGCGCGTTCGATGACCGACGCTCCGCCAAGCAATGCCGCGAGAGGCGTCTTCAGATCGTGCGCCAGCTGACGTGACATCCGACCCACGAGAGCGAGCTCGCGAATGTTGGCTTGTTGGTTGGTCCTTCGGCGCATCAGCTCATAA
The DNA here is from genome assembly GCA_023248785.1 of Myxococcales bacterium. GTDB lineage: Bacteria > Myxococcota_A > Polyangia > Polyangiales > Polyangiaceae > JAHFDX01. The sequence goes on along the minus strand of JAHFDX010000028.1, from coordinate 13,484 downwards.
CCCAGTGCTGCAAGCCCGATGCTGACCGTCGTGAAAAGAAACACGCCAAGCGCACGGTTGTGCTCAGACGCAACCGTAATGAATACGTACGAACCGAGAGCACTCACCACCGTCGCGAAGACAGAAAGAACCGTTCGCCGACGTAAATCGCGGTCGAACAGGCGGTATCTCACGACGGCCGCCGACATGAGCATTGCGCACAGACTCATCCCAAGGGCTCCAAGCGGGGGGATCTGCAGGCCGTGGTAGCGAGCAATGTCAAAGATCCCAAGGACCGTTGCCGCAATCAGCGCAAGGAGTAACAGTCGAGTTCGACCACGCTCGGCTTCGTCAGCGGATCGCATCCAATGGCGAATCAGCAGGGCGGGCGATGCCAACATGGACGGAAGCCATCCAACGAGAAAGCAGGTGGCCCACAGAATATCGTTCTGAACAAACGCCCGCGCTGTTTCGGACACGTTGGCAACAGCCGCCAAGAGTGCGAGCGAGCCGAACCATGCGATGTGGGCATAGAGGGCAACGCGAAGCGGGCGCGTGCGTCCAACGAAGGCACTTACGCACGCAAATGCAAAGAGCGGAATTGTTGCGGTGAAAAACGAGTCGATCAGCGCAAATCCGTCGACACCGACGAGCCGTCGAATGAGCGGAGCGAATGAGGCTCCAAAAAAACTAAGCCCGAGGCCAACGACAGGCCACCTTAAGGTGGACCCTCCCGCAAAGCCGAATGCCAACGCCGCGAGCGATAAGTTGCACGCCGCGGAAATGAACATGAACCACGACCGAAGAGTCATGCGCCCCGAGATTGTTGCATGTGCAGTGTTTTTTTTCATGTTCAGTTAGAGTGGGGACATGGCTCGCCAGCCCTTTGCCGAACGGGTTCTTGTGGTCGAGGACGACGAGGCGCTCGGAGCGGTACTGAAAGCCCTCCTAGAGCAGGAGCAGTTCGTGATTACGATCGTTACGAATGCGGAGGCCGCACTGAAGGCCGTGGAACAGGCAGCGTTCGACGTGGTGCTCTCGGACGTGCGACTTCCAGGAAACGACGGCCTGTGGCTGCTTGATCACGTGCTCACCCGTTACGCAGACATTCCGGTTGTCATGATGACGGCTCACGGATCAGTCGCGAATGCGGTGGAGGCCATGCGAAGGGGCGCTGCCGATTACGTGCAGAAACCATTTGAGCGCGAGGAAATTGTCTTTGTCCTGAAAAAGGCCCTCTTGGCGTCTCAACGCGCGCGAACTCTGGAACCCGTTGCCGCGCCGGGGCGCACATTTCTTGGTGAGTCCGCCGCGCTGGCGGGTGTTCTTGAACGGATTCGGAAAGTTGCCACCAGCACCGCGACCGTTCTTGTGCGTGGAGAGTCGGGCACCGGAAAAGAGCTCGTCGCGCGGGCAATCCACGAAGCGAGTCACAGAGCCAAAGGACCGTTCGTTGCAGTGCATTGTGGTGCGCTACCCGAAGCGTTGCTCGAAAGTGAGCTCTTCGGTTACGAAAAAGGCGCGTTCACTGGAGCCGTGGCCCGCAAGGTTGGCCGCGTCGAACTCGCACACGGGGGCACACTTTTTCTCGACGAAATTGGTGACATCTCGCCTGTGGTTCAAGTGAAGCTTCTGCGCGTCCTGCAAGAGCGCGCGTTCGAGCGCGTTGGCGGGACGGAAACCGTTCGTGTCGATGTGCGCTTCATCGCGGCCACCCATCGCGATCTGGAAGCGATGGTCGAAAGCGGAACCTTTCGCGAAGATCTTTTCTATCGCCTCAACGTTGTGCCCGTGGTTGTGCCGCCGCTCCGCGAACGACCCGCCGATGTGGCCATGCTGGCGCACCATTTTGCATCTGTTTCAGCGCGCGACTGCGGAAGGCCTCACGTGAAAATTGCAGAGGACGCGATGGCCATTCTTGCGGTCCAACCGTGGCCTGGCAATGTGAGGCAACTTCAGAACTTCGTTGAGCGACTCATCGTTCTTGCCGACGGTGCAGTGATCACGCGCGCGGACATTGAAACTGAGCTCGTGTGCCCCGGGCCCTTGGCGAGAGCGAAGGCAGTCGCCGCCGTCGCTGGTGAATCGCTGGAGGAACAAAAGCGCCGAACCGAACACGAAGCGCTTGTGGAAGCGCTTGGCAAATCAGCCGGCAACCGCACTCTGGCTGCGCGCCTTCTCGGCGTAAGCCGGCGCACGCTATACAACAAACTTGAGGAATATGGCCTTGCAAGCGAGCCGTAGGCAGGGTTGTGGCGTAACGAGCGCCGCGCGGCGATAATCAACCCTATGCGGCTTTTGCACCGCATCTATTTGTCCCCAGGATTTTTCGGCTTCGGAAAGCTCGGAGCCTTCGACTACTTCGAGCACGTCGAGTCGGAACTGGTTCACCAACTGCGCGCGGCGGGTGACGAAGCAAGGACGCATGTCCTCAACGTGCTGCCCACCGCATCGATTAGACGGCGTGCGTGCAAGCTTGGTGAACTCATCGCCGAGACAGCGGGGCCAGAAGGTCCGATTCACATTATCGGACACTCGACTGGAGGCCTCGATGCCCGCGTGATCGTTTCGCCGGACGCTGACGTTGGCCTACCGCCCGAACTTCTTGCCTGGCTCCCACGCGTAGCCAGCGTGACAACACTCAACGCCCCTCACTACGGCACGCCGATGGCTAGTTTCTTTTCCACAGTGCAAGGGCAACGGTGGCTCTATGTCCTTTCTGCTCTGACCTACGTGGCACTCGTTGTAGGCGCGCCGCCACTCTCCATTGCAAGCACGTTGCTTGTAGCCATGCGCCAACTACAAGGTGTACTTGGCCTCGACGTGCGCCTTTTGGATCGCGTCGCCGAGTCACTGCTTCGGGTGGTAGATGACGCGCGTAGCGATGAAATTCGTAACTTCATTGAGTCTATTTTGAATGATCAGGGCGCCGTGATTCAGTTAATGCCCGAGTCGATGGATTTATTTCGCGCCGGGATTAACGATCGACCGGGTGTTCGCTACCAATGTGTTGCGACCATGGCGCCGCCACCAAATCCCAAAGGTTTTTTTCGCAGCCTAAAAAATCCGTGGGAAACACTCTCCACCGCGATTTTTGCAGCGCAATACAGCATCACGTCGCGATACGACGAACGCTATCCATGCGCTGCGAGGGACGTGGACGACGAGGCGGAGGCAGTTTTTCAACGATCTGTATCGCGCGTACCTGGTGCGCGCGCGAACGATGGAGTCGTGCCGACGCTCTCCCAGGTCTGGGGACACCTTGTGTGGGCTGGGTACGCGGACCACTTGGACGTGCTCGGGCATTTCCGTGGACGCAACGCGGAGATGTCTGCGAAGGGTAGGCACAACGACTGGCTCATCAGCGGGTCAGAATTCAACGAAGAAAAGTTCAAAACCATGATGTCGCGCGTGGCTGATGGGATAGTTGCCTCAAGCGAGCGATGGCGCGGAGACCGAGCACCGTGAAGGTGATGCACGTCGTCGTTGCAGGCGATCTTGGCGGCGCGGAACGGTTTCTTGTTGACCTCGCGTCACGCCCCGCCGAGTCGCGTGCAACGCATGTGCTTGCGCTCTTTACGCCGAACGCAAGGCTTTACGAGTACTTTCGCAGTGCTGGGCTCGACGTGCGGAGTCCTGGATTTGTTCGTGAGCATCCACTCGCGTACTTGTGGCGCTCACTCGGACCGTCGGACGTGAAGTGGCTAACTTGCCTTTTGCGAAACGAGCGTGCCGACGTGCTTCACATGCACACGCTGGGTTCTCATATGCTCGGAGTGAGGGCTGCGCGAAGGTCCAATGTCCCAACACTCCGAACCGAGCACGCCGTGCTTCACTACTTTGATCCCACAGCGTCGCCCTTCACTCGATGGGCGGCGTATCGAACACAGGCAATTGTGTGCATCAGTGAGTACGTTTCGAGAACGGTCCAAGAAACTGCAAGAGCGCTCTCCTCGCGCCTCTGCGTCATTCGAAATGGGGTCGATACGAGTTACTTTTCGATGCGCCCATTTCCAACTCAACATGTTCCGTTTCGCTTTGGCGTGGTGTCGCGACTCGAACGGGTCAAAGGCATTTCGTTGATCTTGGATGCCCTCGCACTGGTCGACGGAGCTCTACTCGAGGTGGTGGGCGACGGATCCGAACGTTCCGCACTCGAGGCGCATGCGGCCAAGTTAGGGCTTCGTGAGCGCGTGCAGTTCCATGGGTATCAACGCGATCCACGTCCATACCTCGCCGGTGTCCACGCCTGCGTTAGCGCATCTGAGCAAGAGGGACTCGGCCTTAGTGTTCTGGAATCCATGAGTTGCGGAAGACCGGTCGTCGCGCTCGCAGCAGGTGGTCTCGTCGAGATCATTGAAGACGGCGTGACAGGTGTGCTCGTTCGGTCTCGCTCGACGTCGGCGCTCGCCCGCGCGATGCGTTTGCTCGCGACGCGGCCGGAATTTGCTCACACACTCGGTTTGCGTGCGCACGAGTTTGTCGTGTCGCAGTGCTCGATTCGAACGATGTGCGAGGCGTATGGTGACGCGTACCGAGATTTGGTCGCAAAATCGCACGATGCGCGCGTCATTTCGGGTAGATAGGCGAAAGGAGCGCCTTTCGATGACTTCGAATCCGGACCGGAAATTGCGCGTCCTCTTTATCAACGATACGGCTCGCAATGGTGGGCCCGGCCGCACGCTGTATACAATATTGAAGGATCTCGATACGTCTGTTGTCCACCGAGGCGTGGTACTTCCGCGCCCGGGAGTCGTGAGTGAGCTTCTCGAACGAACGGGTGTGGTCGATGCTCTTCACTTCGAACCCGGGATTCTCGAGAACGTCGCGGAACCTTGGGATCGGTCGCTCGTTCGCGACGACCTGTCCGCTCCATGGTGGGTCAAAGGAACACGTGCATCAGGCAATGTTTTTCGTGCGATTGCTGGTTTTTCGCGTCTTTGTAGGCTCGTTAAAAGTGAGAAGACGGATGTGGTTTTTTGCAACGGCACGACCGCGAACTTCGTCGGCGCGCTACTCGGTCAGGCCACAGGCGTGGCTGTCGTCTGGCATGTTTTCTATTCAACGCTCGCGAAGCCGCTCATCCCTCTTCACGGGAGGCTCGCGCGATCCTCGAGTGTCAAATCCATCCTTTGTGTATCGAAACCTGTGTCGCATTTCTTCAACGGTCTGCACAAGGTGTCGATTGTCCACGACGCAATCGATGCGTCGGAGTACGCGCCCAACGTCGTCCCACCGAAGCTTCGCAACGAGTTGGGTATCGATGAATCGCATCACATCATAGGGACGTATGGTCGCGTGCTTCCTCGCAAGGGCTTTATCGAGTTCTTGCGCGCGGCTGAGCGCGTCATTGCGCTTTCGAATGAAAGTGAGCGAGAGAAGTTGCATTTTGTCGTGATCGGAGACACCCCAGAAGATGCGCATCCCAACCACCTGCAGGAGTGCAAGGCGTTCGCCTCACAGCTGGGCATCTCCGAACGGGTTCACTTCCTCGGGTTTCGTTCAGACATTCGGCCACTCCTCCTCGATTTTGCTGTGGCGGTTGTGCCGAGCGTTTATGTCGATCCGCTTCCGCGCTCGGTGCTCGAGGCCATGACCTCCGCCAAACCTGTGGTGGCATTCGACGTTGGAGGAATCCCGGAGATGATCGAGCACGATCGCACCGGCACGCTTGTGCGTGGCACGCCGCCCGATTTCGACGGCATGGCTATGGCGATCCTGCGCTACGTGCGTGACGCGAAGACTGCGCGCATGCACGGGCAAGCGGGGCGGGCGAGAATTCTGCGGGAGTTCGATGGTGTTCCGCACGCTGCGCGCATCCAAAGGGAACTCGAACGTGCGAGGAACATGGCATGACCGAGCCTCCGTCGCTCGGTCGCACCATGTTGTTGCTCGCGCCCGCGCAAATCGTGTTCCGAGGGCTCGAAGCTGCGATGCCGCTTCTTTTCGCTGCGTGGTTTGGGCGAAGCGAAGCGACCGATCGATATTATTTCCTGGCGTCGGTAGTTACATTTTTCGCCTCGATCGTGGTCTCTTCTTTTCAAGACTCTGCGGTTATCCCCGTAATGGCAGAAGTTCGCTCGCGGCAATCAAACGAAGTTGGAAGGTTCACGGCGGCAGTGGTTGCGCGCACCGTGCGGATTGGTTGCGTGATTGCCGCAGTGACATTTGTTGTCGCCTTCGGATATGTAACCTATAAAGTGTCGAATTTGAAAATGGCGTTGCTTGAGAGCGCCGGGTTCGGGGTTTGGCTGCTGATGGTTTCATACCGCGCGTCGCTTGCAGGCTGCTTCCAAGGAATGGGGTGGCTTGTCGTTCCGACCGTCGCAACAGGCACGGGCTCGGCGTTCGCACTTGTGCTCCTTTGGTTTGTGCGCGCGCGGTTTGGTATTGCGTCCGCACCTTACGCGTTTGCGGTCGGGGAACTCGCGGCTATCGTAACTCTCGAAGCTGCATGGAAGCGCCGTTTTGGGGCAACGGCGTTTGGGCTGCGCGCGCATCATGAAGCCGCCGATAAGTTCTTTCGTCTGGCTGGGCTTGAGTCCATCGGGTCGATGGTGACACGCATCAACCCCGTCGTAGATCAAGCGATGGCGCAGCGTACGGGGGAAGGCTCGGCCACGATGTTCAAGTACGCGGGCGATGTGGCGTCTGTGCCAACGAGCATCCTGCAGGCCGTGCTCTTTACGCCGCTCTTGTCGCGTCTCTCACACGTGGCCGTGCGTCGCGACTATCGGAAATTTCGCTCTCTCGTTGTGCAAAGCCTCATCGGCACCGCCGTGTTCGGTCTCGCTCTTTCGGCCCTCCTCGCGTGGGTTCGAGAGCCTCTATTGCGAGTGCTGTTCTTTCACGGGACGATGGACGAAGCAGGTCTTTCCGTCCTTGTTGCCATCTTGCCGTACGCGCTTGTAGGCGTCGTTCCGTTTGCCTGGCTTCTCGTACTCGCGCGTGCACACGTTGCGCTTCAAAATCAGCGCATCATGGTTCCTCTTGGAGTCCTCAACGCGTCGCTGAATGTCCTCTTCAACTTGATTCTCGTGCGGTCCCTCGGTGTTCGAGGGCTTGCGCTTGCGACGGCTCTCGTTCATACGTGCATAGCGGCGATCTTCTTTTACCAATTCTTGCGTGTCCTTAAAGCGCGCCAACGCTCCGAGGCGGTATGAAGCGCATCCTCGAGGCCATCGTTAATGCGGCGCAGAGAAATCCCTGGCGGGTGCTGGCGATTGCCTTCTGTGTGCTCGTGTCGACTTGGTGGTACGCGTCTCATCTTCAACTGCGCAGTGACTTGCTCGAACTCCTTCCTCGCGACAGCTCAGCGTTCCGCGCGTTCGAACATCAACTGGGGCGCGTAAATGGAGGGGCATCGTTGGTCGTGATCGTTGAGTCACCCGATCGGCAGCAAAACCACGCATTCGTTGATCAGCTCACGTTGCGCCTCGAGTCCTTCGCGAAGGCGCCACGCGACTGCAAGAATCAATGCGGTTCTGATCTCGCATGTGCTTCGCATTGTCCGCCGGTTCTTATCGGCTACGTAGAATCGGGCACAAAAGACGTGTCAACATACTTTGAGCGAACAAAGTGGCTCTACGCTGGAGTTGCCGATCTCGATAAGGTCGACCGGGCGCTCGAAGACGAGATCGCAAAGAGCGCCTTCGACGACGACGAGGCAGGCAAGTCCAAGACCGATACGTCCAAGAAGATCGACGATCGCTGGGGTCTTGAAGATATTCGTAACCGATGGGATGACAAATCGCGCGCCGCCAATCGGTTCCCCTCGGGCTATTTCGAAACACAGGACGGCACGATGGCGGGCATTCGCGTCGTTGCCCAGACAACGGGGCTTGGCGACAAGGCGAGCGACGAGCTTTATGCGGATGTGCAACAGCTCGTGGCCGAATCCAAACCAGAAACCTTTCACTCCCAAATGCGCGTCGGCTTTGCGGGCGACATTCCCAACATTGTGGCGGAAAAACAGTCGATCCTTTCCGAGGCGCGGTGGGCTTCGCTCCTCGCGTTTGTTGTCATTGTTGCGGGCCTCATTCTCTATTTCCGCTCAACATGGGCGATCGTCATCATCACGTTGCCGGCCCTGCTTGGAGTGGGTTCGGCATACGCATTTGCGATGTGGAAATTCGGGTACGTCAACACCTCGGGCGCATTTCTAGGGGCGATCATTTTGGGCAATGGAATCAACTATCCAATTGTGCTCTTGTCGCGTTACAAAGAGTTCCGCGCGCGGGGTATCGCACCTGATGCGGCTAGAACGGAGGCCGTCCTAAACGCGTTTCGCGCAGAGCTCGTGGGCGCTTGCGTTGCGGCCATTGCATACGGTTCGCTCACGGTGACGTCCTTCCGTGGCTTTAGTCAGTTTGGACTCATCGGTTTTGTCGGAATGCTGCTCGTGTGGCTATCGATGATCCCCGTCGTGCCTGCGATGATCGTTCTCGTCGAACGCTTGCAGGCGCGTATGCCCACATGGGCGAGCGCGGGCACTGAATCGCTCCGTCCTGACGGAAGTCGAAGCCACTTCACGGGCGCACTGGCTCGCATCACCGAGCGATTCCCTCGCACCATTGTTATTGTATCAACAATGGTTACAATAATCCTTGCACTCGGCGTGCCTCGCTTTCTTGCCGACCCATGGGAGTACAATTTTGACAAGCTGGGTTCGCGCGGATCGAAGAAACAAGGTGGGGCAGGCGAGTGGAGCAACAAATCGGATCGCGTGTTTGGGGGAAAGATGAATATTGCGGGCGCGCAAATGCTCGCTGACGCGCCGGACCAGGTGCCCCTCGTGAAGGAAGCCATTTTCAAGAACGATGCGACAGACGCAGAGGGGCGGCTTGTTGCTGAAATTGTGAGCATTGAAGACTTCTTGCCCGGGTCACTGCAGGAGCAACGTCAGAAAATCAAATTGCTTGCGAGTATTCGCGACAAGATGACGCCGCGCGTGCTCGCGTCGCTCAACTCGAAGGACCGCGCGCGTGTAGAGGAGTTGAAGCCGCCCGAGACGCTCTCTCCCGTGACAGGAAAGGACTTGCCCGCCCTCCTTCGTCGCCGCTTCGAGGAGGCCAACGGCACGGTTGGCACTGTGTTTTACCTAAAATATTGGGACTTTGCCCATCAACAAGACATCTCGTACTCCGATGGAAAAACCGTCCTTCGAATCGCCAAGACGACTGACAACGTGAAGCTTGCCGACGGAAGCACCGTTCAAACGGCAAGCCGCTCGACCCTATTTGCCGAAATGATCCGCTCGCTCGAACGCGACGGACCGAAAGCAACGATCGTCTCTTTTCTTGCGGTTCTCCTTGTCGTCGTCCTTGCGACGCGAAACGTAAAGGGTGCTTTTGCGGTTATGCTGTCGCTCGTGATGGGTGTTGTTTGGCTCGTTGCAGGTGCAAGACGGTTTGACGTCCGGTTGAACTTCCTCAATTTTATTGCCCTACCGATCACATTTGGAATCGGCGCCGAGTACCCGTTCAACGTCTACGATCGCAGCCGCTTACTCGGTGGTGACGTCTCTGGATCCGTAAAGCGGGTCGCCGGCGCGGTGCTTCTTTGCAGCTTCACCACATCAGTTGGTTATGGATCGCTTGTGGTGGCTGATAACCAAGCGTTGCAGTCGTTCGGGCTGCTCGCATTGAGCGGTGAAGTGGCGTGTGTCATCGCCGCGGTCCTCGTCCTTCCGGCGCTCTTGCATTGGCTGAGTCCCAAACGTTCAAGCTAAGCCTCATCAAAAAGGTCAGTCGCACGCACTACGGTCTGCGTCGCCGCCCAGTCCAGCAGGCGTTCCGTTTCGCCCAGCAGAAAAGGAACGCGAAGGTCGGTCGGATGAATCGCGATGCGTGTTGGCAATGGTGGATGGAGTCGCGTAGCCAACCGAACGAACGCAGCGGTCGACGCAATTCGCCACTTGGAACGGCTTGCAAAGTTCAGAACGAGACTCGTTTGGCGCGCGCGCTTCTTCGGCGAGAAAATTCGCAAGTGATCCTCAGTGTACGCGTACTCGCGTTTCGTCAGCTCCTCGAGGAGCGAAGCCGAAAATGTCCATGCTGGAGGTACGAATCCGTCGATCGTGAGCCCCGCATCGCACATCACTGTCTCCCCAAGCTGCAATCGCGCCCGTGTTTCCTTCGCCGAGAGAGAGCCAAACTCCGCTTCGCGGTTCGACACCAATCGCTGCTCAACGTACCAGCGAACACGATTCGTACCTCGTTCCGCTTCGGTTGCCGTTGCCTTGTGAAAATATCCGTGAAGGAACATCTCGTGTCCTTCCTTCTGGAGCGAGCGAAGGTGCTCTGCAAAGTCGGCGTGCTCGAGTAGTGGCGCCTCGCCGTGAAGGTTAGGAACTACGAGCAGTGCAGGTTTGATGTGTCGCGCATGGCACAGAGCGAGGGCTTGTTCGATTTCCGAACGCCATGTGGGCGATGTGTCATGGATCGAAATATGTAGTTTCATGTTACGAATCGTGCATCACGAATTGAGGCAGCTTTCATAAACAGCGAGCACGTCTTGAATATGATCGTAGACCGACCGAACGCCCAAGGCATGCGCACGGGCGATCGACCAGGCGTCGTGACGCTTCGCCAGGCGCACGATCGCTCGTGCGCAGTCTTCTGGGTCGAGCGCGCGGTACGTCTCCGATGCGCCGGGCGCAACACTCTCTTGCGCGCCACCATGGTTTGGAACCACCACAGGTGTGCCACATGCAACGGCCTCGGCCACCGTGAGTCCAAACGTTTCGTAGGGACACGCATGCACATAAATATCGGCAGACGCGAACCGGCCCGCGAGCTCGCCTCGGTCGGAGGTGAACTGCGCGATCGCGATGTTCGACGCCTCCTTCGCCATGGCTTGCAGCCGTGGGCGTTCCGGGCCATCTCCGACGAGCGTAAACTCCACCGCTACCTGTTTTGAAACACGCTTCACCGCTTCAATCACCACGTCCCACCGCTTTTCAAACGCAAGCCGGCCAGCGCCCACGAGCCGCAAAGGCGAGCTAGGGGCCTGGCCAGACCGCCTTGTCGGTGTGAATATTTTGGTATCCACGCCAAATGGAACGCAGTGACTGGAGTTCACACCGTGTCCACGAAGTGTTGCAAATTCGCCACGGCTAGCTGTAAAGACGGCTTCGCAGCGACGAAGAAGTGCGCCTGTGAATCTCCAGACGGGCGCGAGCAGATTTTCTGTGGTACGGATGCCGAGCTTTGGGACCAACCAAGGCCGAACATACGTATCTAGGTGATTGGAATGCCAAAAAAATGTCGTGATCCCGCGGGCGGATGACGGCGTGAGCGCAGCAGATAGTGCTGCAAAATACGGGGAATGGACCTCGAGAACATCCGGGCGCTCGGCTTCTATGAGCTCCCTGATTTTGTCCACTCGTAACATCCAGTGATACGAAGGGTCGTAGGGCATGGACGGCCCGCTAATCCGTATTTCTCGGCGCGCACGATGTTCGTGCCCGAGGGTGATCTCCTTTGTCTCGTCTTTAGGCCCGGGCGCCACAACAAGGTGCTCGTGTCCGAGTTGGCACAGAATATGACCTCTGCACGCAAGATGGCTTCGAATACCTCCGCCTCGGTCCGAAAAGAAATCCGTCAGATCGAGAATCTTCAAGGTCGCGCTTCCACTTCAGTTGGCACTGCAGCCGCTCCTTCGGGGTCACCCACCGGGGACCCGTTTGCTGCGTTGCTCGCACGTCGAGGGCGCCCAATGCGCGTTGCCATCCTTAGCGACTTTACGCGTATTCCTTATGCAAACGGCGCGGTTTTTCAAACGCGTTTTCTCTATCACGCGCTTCGCAAAGCGGGTCATGACGTGACTGTGATCGGCCCCGCGGATCCGGAAGCGCAGGATACAGAATTGCCACCCGGTACGGTTGAGCTGCCCAGCGTTCCTTTGAAAACCTATCCCGGTTTGTACCTGCCCATGCCAGGTGCCCGGTGGATCTTTGATTCATCACGCTGGAACTTCGATTTGTGTTTTGGCCAAGCCACCACGCTTGTCCTCGAGTTCGGCGTTTGGCTTCGCAAGATGAAGGGTGTTCCGCTTCTTTGCGTAAACACTACGCACCTGAGCGCCGCCTACGACGTGCTTCTTCCAGAAGGCATCGCCAAAATTCCGGGCGTTCACGCCGGGGTCGAGCGCCTCCTCAAGCGCCCCTGCGAGAAATTGTTTTCGCGTGTCTACAACGACAGCGACGGGCTCGTGGTCCTCAGCGAGGGCCTTCGCGAATACTGGCGCGAGCGCGGAGTGACTGTACCCATCCACGTCATACCTCGTACGGTACAGCCGGAGTTCTTCGATCGATCTCTCGGCGCAGATCCCTACGTTTCGATCTTGGGCCCCACCTATCGTGACGGCTCGCGTTTGCTTTGCGCTGGGCGACATACGCGCGAAAAATCTCAAGACCGGTTGATTCGTATCTTCGCCAGAACCATTGCGCCCTCCGATCCGACGGCATCACTCACGCTTTTAGGGGTTGGCCCCGATACAGAGTTCTACGAGCGAGTCGCCCGCGAAGAGGGCGTTTCGCACCGCGTGTTTTTCCCCGGTGAAGTTCCCTTCACCAAGATGGCCGATTACTACGCGCACGCTGATCTTTTCGTTCACGCGTCTCTCAGCGAGACATACGGCAACGTCCTCGGCGAGGCGCTCTATTGTGGAACACCGACGGTTGCATTTGCAGACGGAATGGGTGTGGATGCGCAAATGACCGACGGCATCAACGGCCTGGTGCTCGACGCTGGTCCAAGCGCACATGGTGATGCGGACAGTGATCGCGCGTTTGGCGAAGCGGTTCTTAAACTCCTAGAATCGCCGGAGCATCGCGCTCTTCTTGGAAAGCAAGCCGCCCGCCGTTCGCGGGAGCGCTGCTCGCCTCATGCGGTGAAGCTCGCGATGGTCGAGGCGTTCGACAGCGCCGAGCGTCACCTCGCGTCAAGTGGGCTGCGACCCGCTTACAAGAGTTCGCGCGCTACCCAATGGATGACGACCCAGCGCCACGCGCGATCGTGGGCGGTGGTTAATGGCAGCATGTACCTTGCGGGTTTCCTTCGTCCGCCGCCAACGCAGAAACGTGCGCGGGTTCAGCCGCAGTTCTAGCCGTGCCCTTATCGCAGCACCCTTATCGCAGCAAGCGTATGCCGGCCTCTTCGAGCATTGCCGTCACGGACATTGTGGTTGGAGCGAGCATCGGTGCGAAGGGAAGCAGGTTTGCAACGAGGTCGAGTGCGCCGTCGGTGAGCAGGCGCGTTTTCTTCTGACCCTTCGACGTGTCGTGAATGAAAAAGAGCAGAAGTCCCATGTGCAGCGCCCAAAGGGCGTGCATCAGGAGGGGCTTTTGCGCTTCATCTATCGGCGCGCCCACCGTCGCTTCGTCGAAGATGCCCATGCTGTCGCGGCGAACATCGGCGGTGCCTTCCCCAAAAATATTTAGAGGGTCGTTGGGGTCCCCAATGCTTCGGAAGATCGAACCGAGGAGCTTTCGGTCCTTCGCC
>JAHFDX010000027.1 GCA_023248785.1 Myxococcales bacterium | reverse complement strand
CACCGATCCGCGGTAATGCAAAGGGCGCGTTGGTAACGATTGTGGAGTTCTCGGATTTCGAGTGCCCGTATTGCGCGAAGATCGAGCCCACCATCACCAAGATCATGGATACGTACAAGGAAAAGGTACGAATTGCGTGGCGTAACTACCCGCTTTCGTTCCATAAGCGAGCGCGTCCTGCGGCGTATCTCGCTCTCGAAGCACGGGCGCAAAAGGGCAACGATGCATTCTGGGCAATGCACGACAAAATCTTCGAGAACCAGCGGGCGATCGACCAGGAGAACCTCGAGAAGATGGCGGCCGAGCTCAAGCTCGACGTCGACAAATTCAAGAAGGGTCTGAAGGACGACAGGTGGGATGAGTCGATCGATGCCGACACGGACGTTGGAAATGCGTTCCACATCGGTGGCACGCCTACGTTCTTCATCAACGGCCGTCGCGTTGGTGGTGGCCCGTTCGAGAGCTTCCAGAAGGTGATCGACGAAGAGATCAAACACGCGGAGGAGCTCAAGGCCAAGGGTACGGCTCCTGACAAACTCTACGACGCGCTCATCAAAGACGGTAAGGAGCCTCCGCCAGAGCCAGAACCGGAAAAGAAGACGGTCGATGCGCCTCCACCGGATGCGCCTACCAAGGGTCCGGCGAACGCAAAGGTGAGCGTCCAGATCTTCAGTGACTTCCAGTGTCCGTACTGTTCGATGATTGAGCCGACACTGGCGAAGCTTCAGAAGAAGTACGAGGGCAAGGTCAAGTGGGTGTGGCGTGATCTGATCGTGATCCCATCGCACACCGAAGCGTGGCCGGCTGCGCAAGCGTGCCGCGAAGCGCAAAAGCAGAAGGGCCCTGATGCGTTCTGGAAGCTGCACGACAAGATTTTCGAGAACCAAAAGCAGTTGAAGCGCGAAGCGCTCGAAGGATGGGCCAAGGAACTTGGCCTGAACATGGACAACTTTAAGGCTGCCCTCGACACCAACGCTCACAAAGCCGCGGTGGAAGCGAGCGTGGCGTCTGGAACCAAGGCGGGCATCAACGGCACGCCGGCGTTTGTCGTAAACGGCTATTTCATCTCGGGCGCCCTACCCGCGAGCGCGTTCAAGAAGGTCATCGACCGCGCGCTGAAGGAAGCGAAGTAACATCCCCTCACCCCGACCCTCCCTCAATCGAGGGAGGGAGGGGAACCTCGTGACGTTCGACGAACTTCTCATCCAACTCGGAACCGACGACGACCGCGCGCGCGCGCGGCTTGAGCGCGAGCTTGCGCAATGCGTCCTACAAGATCTCGAGCGCGTTGAAACGGACGTGCGCGTGATGTCTGCGCGCATTCGCGCATCGTGGGCGCGTGTTCTAGGACGTGTTCACGGTGGGCGAGGACGTGCCTCGCTTTGCGCGCTGCTGACGGACGAAGACACAAAGGTGCGTCAATGGGCGGCCGTTTCACTTGGGAAGGTAGGAACGATCGAAGATGAGGATGTCCTTCTTGACGCGTTGACTCGGGCAACGAGCGATCCCGAGCGCCGCTCGATCGTGGAGGCCTTAGGAAAAAAGGGCGGTCCGTCCGCACGCGCGGTCATTGAACAACTTGTGTCCACACACCAGGGCGTGTCCCAAGCGCGAACTCGGGCGCTTCTCATGCTCGAACGATCGAAGCCGAAGGTGTCGCTTGATGCATCGGCGTTTTCTCGGCCACCGCCCGTCGCCCTTGCCGTGCTCCTGTATACGAAGCCGGGTTTGGAGGAGATCGTGTGCGAAGAGATCGCAAGCGTCGGACTGCCAAGGATTGCTGCTTCCGGTGTCACAGCGATTGAATGGCAGCATCCCCCGGTCGGACTCTTTTCGTCACGCGTGATGGACTATTTCGCGTTTGAACTCACACCCGAAGTTGCAACGGTGCCGGACGATGTGCCTCTTGCGGTGCTCCGTGCGCTGAAAAGTAACCTCGCAGAGAATATTTTTGCACACTATGGAGTCGCGCCTCATCGCGTTCGCATCGCATGGGCGGATGGCGCGCACCATCGTTCGTGGAGCTGGTCTGTGGCAGAGTTGCTCGCGAAGAGCGAATTGCCCATTCAAAGCGCCCCTTCCGGAGCTGACTGGGAAGCGCGCGTTCGCATCGTAAAGGAACATGTGTTTATTGCTTTGAGTCCGCTTTTTTTGGGCGATCCGCGGTTTTCCTATCGCGTGGCGGACGTGCCTGCAGCATCACACCCTACCGTCGCTGCAGCCCTGGCTCGATGGGCCGATCTTCGTCGCTCAGATGTCGTGTGGGATCCGTTCTGTGGTTCAGGGCTTGAGCTCATCGAGTGCGCGAAACGAGTGCCGCAAGTTCGCTTGTTCGGAAGTGATCTTTCACAAGGGGCGCTCGACGCGGCATCGAAAAATGCCAAGGCAGCCAATGTGGTGATGGATCTTCGGCGCGTCGATGCGCTTTCGTCTGCACCGAATAATATAACATGTATAGTTACGAATCCGCCGTTTGGAAGGCGTGTTCGGGAATCGCGACCGGCAGCGGACATGTTGTGTGAATTTCTTGTGCGAGCAGGCGAGTACTTGCCGCGCGATGGGCGTCTTGTATGGCTAACACCTGCGCCCTTTGATACGGACAGAGCCGCGCATGACGCCGGATTTCATGTGGAGAAGTTGGCGCAGGTAGACCTCGGTGGCCTCCGCGCCGAGGCGCAGCGGCTCTTTCGAGGGCGGTAGAGTGCGTACGCTGCAGCCAGAAAACTTGCCCGAAACCAAACCGAAACGTTTCGATCACTAGGATATCCGCGATGCCTGACAAAGCCCCGACGATCGATGCTGGCAATACAGCATGGCTTCTGGTTTCGACGGCGCTTGTGCTCTTCATGACGCCAGCGCTCGCGCTCTTTTACGGCGGGATGGTGCGTCGAAAAAATGTGCTCTCGACCCTCATGCACTCCATAGCAGCGATCCCCATTTTGAGCCTTCAGTGGGCGCTTATTGGGTACACGCTTTCGTTTGGACCCACGAAAGGTGGCCTTATCGGGGGCTTCGACTTTGCGCTGCTTCGAAATCTCCATTCCACAGTGCACGAAGTGGGGAACGTGCCGAAGCTGGCATTTGTCGCCTTTCAGATGATGTTCGCGATCATCACGCCCGCCCTGATCTCGGGCGCGTTCGCCGAACGCATGAAATTTACTGCGTACGTTGCGTTCATCGTGCTGTGGTCCACGCTCGTCTACGATCCGGTTGCACATTGGGTCTGGTCCGACAACGGTTGGCTTTTGAAACTTGGTGCGATCGATTTTGCGGGCGGTACCGTTGTGCACCTTACGGCGGGTGCCTCAGCGCTCGTTTGCGCGCTCGTTATTGGAAGGCGCCTTAAGTACCCGCAAGAACGGCCTTTGCCCCATAACCTCACGATGACGCTGACAGGCGCCGGCATTCTTTGGTTTGGATGGTTCGGCTTTAATGCGGGCAGCGCGCTTCGGGCGAACGGCCTCGCGTCCTTGGCGCTCATGACGACACACCTGGGTGCGGCCGGTGGCGCGGTTGGGTGGCTCATCGTGGAATGGAGGCACAGGCAAAAGCCGACCGCTCTTGGCGTCGCATCTGGATTAGTAGCTGGACTTGTTGCAATTACGCCCGCGGCGGGATTTGTCGATCCGTGGGCCGCGATCGTGATTGGCCTTATTTCGGGAGCGGTTTGTTACGTCGCCGTGCTCCAGAAGGAGCGTTTTCGCTACGACGATTCACTCGATGCCTTCGGCGTGCACGGAGTAGGTGGCCTTACGGGCGCGCTTCTCACGGGCGTTTTCTGTCGGGTTGCTGTGAACAGTGAAGGCAAAGATGGCGCACTCTTCGGAAACGTGAAGCAACTTGGGCTTCAGGCGATCGCGTGCGCAACTTCTGCCGTCTATGCCGCGCTTGTGACGTGGGTGCTTCTCAAACTAATTGACAAGACAATTGGCCTGCGCGTCACTGAACAAGACGAACGCGAAGGCCTCGATACGGCCCAGCACGGCGAGGAAGGCTATGCCGGCTGATCGCGGTTAGTCGAAGTGCTCGACGATGGATTCGGGAATCGGCGTCCAAGTATGGCGTCGAGCTTCGTACACGGAAACTGTCGGTGCTGGGAAGCTGCTGTCTGCAAATGCACCAATCGCAACGGCAACGTAATTTGGCAACCCATCGAGCATCCAATAAACGGTCGAACCGCACGTGGGGCAAAAGCAAAGTGTGGCGTGGCCACCGCTATCCCCGGTGCGAAGCCATTGCGTCGCGGTGCCCTCTATTTGAACGTGATCGGCCGCGTACCTGGCTTGCGCGCCGTACGCGCTCCCCGTTCGCTTTTGGCAGGCAAAACAGAAACACATCGAAGTGCGGACAGGTTCGCCCTCGCAGGTTACCTTGATCTGGCCACAGGAACACGACGCCACGCGCGTAGTCATGACGAAGCTCTTAGCAGAGCTTTACTGTCCGGCGAAACGTGCGGGCCTTTTTTCCGCGAACGCGGCGAGTGCTTCTGCCAGGTCGGTCGAGGGCAGGCATGCTGCATTGTGCTGAGCCACCAGATGAAGTCCATCGGCGATGCTCTTGCCGTCGCAGGCATTCATCACGCGCTTGATGCCGTTTACTACGAGGGGTGAGTTTTCCGCAATTTCCATGGCGAGTGATTGCGCTCCTGAAAATAGATCATCGTGTGTTTCGAATGTATCGTTGACGAGTCCAATGCGGAGCGCCCGCGCGGCATCGATGTTCTTTCCCGTGAAGGCAAGCTCGCGCGTATGTCCTTCGCCGATGATGCGAGGAAGGCGTTGCAGGCTTCCGATGTCCGCCACCATGGCAACTTTGACCTCGCGGACACTAAACTTGGCGTCGCTTGAACAGAGGCGGATATCGCAGGCCGCGATGAGATCGACGCCACCTCCGATGCACCAGCCCGTAACGGCCGCAATCACGGGTTTCTTGCATTGTTCGACGGCGCTGACGGAGTCCTGCATGCGCGTGATGAGGTCGAACAACGCGAGCCGGTCGCGCGCCATTCCGCCACCGGAAAATGCGGTACCGAGCTCACCCATCATTCGAGGAAGATCGAGCCCGTAGCTAAAATGCTCTCCGCTCCCTCGCACAATGATCGCGCGAACATCGGTCTTTGCATCGAGCGACCGAAACGCCTCAGGCACTTCTCGCCAAAACTCAGGCCCCATGGCGTTGCCCTTGCCCGGGCCTGTGAGTGTGACGGTGGCAACGGGTCCGGACACATCGATGCGAAGCGATTCGTAGGACATCGCTTGAACGTAGCGGAAGCCTGACCCGATGCAGAGTGATAACCTCGCGCGCATGGCATTCATTCACGTGGAGGGAAAGGTTGCAGTGGTCACCGGCGCAAGCCGCGGAATTGGTGAGGCCATCGCAAGTGCTCTCGCAAAAAGCGGCGCAAAAGTTGTCATTGCTTCTCGAAAAAAAGAAGGTCTCGAAGAAGCCGCGGCGCGCATTCGAAAAAGCGTTCCGGGTGTCGAGCTCGAGCCGGTTGTTTGCCACACGGGAAATTCTGCGCAGGTCGATGCGCTCATCCAGGCGGTGATAAAAAGCTTCGGCACGCTTGACATCGTCGTGAACAATGCTGCCACGAACCCGTATTTCGGGCCGCTTATGGGTGCCGATCAAGCGGCGTTCGACAAAACGTTCGAAGTGAACGCGCGTGGATACCTCGATGTTGCACGCGCAGCGGCACGCATCATGATCGAGCGCGGGGGAGGCAGCATCATCAACATCGCGAGCATGGTTGCGCTGACCGGGGCGCCCTTGCAGGGCATCTACGCCATGACCAAAGCCGCCGTCGTGTCGATGACGAAGACCCTTGCGATTGAGCTTGGTCCAAGCAACGTTCGCGTGAATGCGATTGCCCCTGGGCTTGTGGACACACGCTTCGCATCGGCGCTCATCCACAACGACGACATCGTACGACGGATCGTCGATCGCACACCGCTTGGTCGCTACGCGCAGCCCGACGAGATTGCAGGGGCCGCTCTTTATCTGGCGAGCGATGCTGCATCGTTTGTGACGGGACATACGCTCGTCGTGGATGGTGGGATGACGATTACGTAACTTATCGTCCTGCGATTCCACGCACGAGAGAGCGTTGCGTGATGGAGAAAAGCGCGAGCACGGGCGCCGACAAAAGCACGTTGGCGGCCATGATCACATGCCAGCGAACGCCTGTTCCTTGCTCACGCAGAAGCGCAATGCCGAGGGGCAGGGTGCGCACCGAGTCGTCTGTAGTCATGACGAGAGGCCAGAAGTAATCGTTGTAATGAAAGACAAAGCTCACCAAAAAAAGCGCGACCAACGTGGGTCGAACGATAGGAGCTAGCACGCGGTAGACGATGGTGAGTTCCGATGCGCCATCGAGTCGTGCCGCTTCCACAATTTCATCAGGAACACTGAGGAGCGCTTGACGGATCATGAAGGTTCCGAGCGCGCTCGCCCCGAACGGCAGCACGAGCGAAAGGAACGTATTGACGAGGTGAAGCTTTGCAAACATCAAGAAAATCGGCACGAACGTCATTTGCGTCGGAATGAGGAGGCACGCAATCACAAGCCCAAGCGCCATTCCGCGACCCCGAAATCGTAACTTTGCAAGTGCGTATCCTGCGGGCAAAGCGAGCGCGATCTGCAGCGCGGCAATCGCGAGCGCCATGGCGAGCGTAACCACAAGGTATCGCCCAACATCAATCGATCCCCATACCTCGCGGTAGGCCGCAACTGTCGGCGACGAAGGCAGTAGCGCCGTTGGACGATGAAGGATCTCGGGCAGCGGCTTGAGTGACGTGAGCGTCATCCACACGTACGGAAAGATCCACACAAGGGCCACGAGCCCGCCTGCAACTGTACTCCACTTGGGTTTCACGCTTTGGCCCGCCACGCGTGGAACTGGCCGAGTGAAAGTACAAGGAGCACGACAAAGAACACGACGGTGAGCGCGCTTGCCTCGCCGACGCGAAGGTTCAAGAACACGGCCTCGTAGATGGCGTACACAAAGAGCTTCGATGCGTTCGCAGGCCCGCCTTGTGTCATGATGCGAATGATGTCGAATGCTTGGAAGGCCAAAATTAGACTTGTCGTGGTTACAAATGAAGTGGTCGGCTTCAGCATCGGCCAAAGAATGTGAACAAAGCGCGACCAGGCATTGGCACCATCGAGACGTGCGGCCTCAAGCACGCTTGTTGGAATCGTTTGAAGACCCGCAAGGAAGATAACCATCGCGTAGCCCGTGATCTTCCACACCGCCACAACAGCGAGCGTTGGGACGACGGACTTGGGATCCGATAGCAACCGCACGTCTGTGATCCCAATCAGGCTCAACAGCTTTGCGACAAGCCCGCGATCGGGATCCAAGATCCAAAGCCATAGAAGCGACACCGCGACCCAGCTCACCACGTACGCACTGAAAATCGAAGCGCGCACGAAGGCGAAAAACCTCCCCTCTCGATTCAAAAGGAGCGCGAGGCCAAGGCCCGACGCTGTGGTTCCCAGAACAACAAGAATTGCGAACAAAAGCGTACGCCCGAGGACCGAAAGGAGAGCTCCCGTTGAAATGAGTGAAGTATAGTTACGAATTCCCACCCATCGCGGTGGCGTAAGCAAGTCCCAAGAAAAAAAGCTCTGGTAGAGCGCTACGCCTACGGGAAGAAACACAAACAGAAAAAAGAATGCGAGTGTCGGTGCAAGCAATAGCCAAGGCCGCGTCTTTGCGCTCATCCTTCCTCCTTGGCTTCCCGTCGCGCTTCATCGAGCACGGTGCGGGCAGGGCGGTTGAGCAGGACCGCTTCTTCCAATCGCGGGTCGATGATGTTGCGCTGCACGCGAAAGAGGTGTGGAGCCCAAGGCCACGGCTCGGCGCTCTTAAGTTGCGCGTACGCCACCCAATCGTTGGGGTGTTTGTCATAGTACCCACCCTTGCGGAGTTTTTCGATCGCGGCTTCCGTGACGGGCAGGTACCCGGTGCGTGTGGCCCAATCAATCGTTTGATCGGTTTCGCACATCCACCTTAGGAATGCCCACGCCGCCTCTTTTTCTGCGCGCTTGGCATGAGCAAGCATGACAAAAAGCGTTCCGCCGGTGGGGACGGAGTAACGAACATGCCGCGGCAGTTTGCACGCGCGTACAGGGAATTTTGCATTTTGTTCGAGGTAGCGAAGAAATGCTGTGCTTGTCCACGTGAGTGGCGCTCGAGCGGAAAGAAAATCAAGGTTTGTGGCGTCCCATGCGTTGTAGTCGCGCCCAGGAGGCGGCCTCATCACGCCATGCTTGTGAACGAGCTCTTGCAAGAACTCAACGGCATGCACGCCCGCGTCGAAGCCGAGGGAGACCGTTCCATCCGGCTCCACCACGCGACCACCCGATTGCCCAACGAGCGCAACCCAAAACCACCATGAGATCGGAACCTCAAAGCCCCACCGCATGTCATTGCCGGGCCGGTAGAGTTTTTTTGCGGCGCCCAGCAACTCGTCCCACGTGTCTGGAATGCTCACTCCCGCTTCTTGAAGTGCGGGCTCATTCGCATACATGATGGGTGTCGATCGATTGAACGGAATCCCGAAGAGCGGTTGCTTGTCGCCGCCGACGTATGCGCCTGCTTGGGCAAGTTCGCGAACGAAGCCGAGCGAATGCGCACCTGGGTATTCGTCGAGCGACTCGAGAACGCCGGTTGATGAGAGGTACGGCAACACTTCGCCAACCACATGGCTGAACGTTGGTCCTAGGCCCGCCGCCAGCGCCGTGCGAAGTTTCGCGAGGCACTCAAAATAATCGCCTTGGTAGACCGCATCGATAACGTACTTCGATTGGTTACGATTAAAACGTCCCACGAGATCGAGAAGGACCTCCCGATTCTTGCCGCCGTAACAGAACCACAAGGTTGCATGAGCGCGTCCCACACTGGCGGAAGTGTTGCACGCCAAAAGCCCCGCTGTTGCCAGAAGGCACGCGCGCCGACCGAGTCGGTCGTTCATTCGAGGCGCACTCCGGTCTCTTTGTCGAAGACGTGGTAGCGCTCGAGCACGCGAGCAAGTCGAAGGGTCTCCCTCGGAGCAGCAAAGCCCTGAAGGCGAATGCGCAAGCGTGTGCCGTCGGTTTCCGCATGGACGATCGTTTCAGCGCCAAGGGGCTCCATGGAGACCACACGCGTGTCGACGCCATCGTCGGATGGTCGAAAATCGTCAGGCCGAATGCCAGCGACGAGCGCGCGCGTTGGAGCGTGCTTGAACGACGCGAGCTCGAAGGGGCCCACCGTTGCACAACCTTCGGAGAACTTGATTTCAAGCAGGTTCATTTTAGGGCTGCCCAAAAACCCACCGACGAAGAGGGTGTGCGGCTCCTCGTACGTGCGCTTTGGAGTGTCGAAACTCAGAAGCTGTCCCTCGTTCATCACCGCGATCCGCGAAGCCATGGTCATCGCTTCGACTTGATCGTGCGTGACGAAGAGGGCCGTTCGCTTCAGCTTGCGTAACAGCTCAACAAGTTCCATTCGAAGTTCGGCCCGAAGCGCTGCGTCGAGATTGCTCAATGGCTCATCGAACAAAAAGACACGCGGGTCTCGTACGAGCGCACGACCAATCGCCACGCGTTGGCGCTCACCACCCGAGAGTTCGCCGGGAAGCCGCTTCAACTTGTCATCGAGGCGTAACAGCGTGGCTGCTTCCCGTACGGTCTTGGCCCGTTCGCTCGCGGGCACATTTCGCATCTTGAGCGGGAATTCGATGTTCTCGAACACGGTCATGGTGGGGTAGAGCGCGTAGCCCTGAAACACCATCGCGACGTTTCGCTTCTGAGCGGGCATGTGGTCGATCCGCTGACCACCGAGCCAAATCTCTCCTGCGTCGGGTTCCTCAAGTCCTGCGATCATACGAAGCGTTGTCGATTTTCCGCACCCCGAAGGACCGACGAGCGCGACGAACTCACCGTGCTCAATGGAGAGCGACACCTTCGACACGGCGGCTTTGTCCGTGCCCCTGCCAAAATGCTTTGTGAGTCCCTTGAGTTCAACGTCCGCACTCAAGTCAGCCCCCGTCGCGCCATGCGTCCCACCAGGTTTGCGCGTAAGAAAGATCTTCGAGGGTGTCGAGCTCCATGTAACCACCGTGGATGTTCTCGCGGTGAAGAGCGACGCCGCGCTCGAGCATGAACGCAAAGTGATCGATGAGGTACGCCTTTTCGAACATGCGCCCATCGCGGAACGGTCTCCCCGCAAACCGGGTTTCCGCCTCATCGAACGCCTCAACAAATTGCGAAGTGCCACTTCGCGTGAACTTGGCCACACCGATGAACTCGCCACTCGCTGATTCGGGGGCAATCTTTCGCGAGATCTCAACCACCCGCTTGCCATCGGCGCGCAGCTTTTCGGCATCGGTCTCCGGGTGCTGCGTGCGAACGCTGTACCGTTGCCGCCAATTCGTGTCGCAGCCCAGGGCAAGGTCGTACGGACTCTTCGTGACGCGTTCGATAATTTCAGGCCGATAAATAATGTCGGCATACGAGACGATCACATCTTCGTTCAAATAGTCGCGGGCGCAAAGAAGAGAGAGCAGGATATTGTTGTTCTCCCAGTTACGATTCTCGACAAACGTAAACTCGGGGTAACGAGTGCGAATTACGTCCGCGCGGTAGCCGCAAATGAAGACGACATCTCGGCGCGAAATGCCGACGGATCCCAGTGCGTCCAAAATCCAATCGAGCATGGGCTTGCCCATCGCGGGCACGAGCGTCTTCGGAATTTCGTCAGTTTCGTGCTTGAGGCGAGAGCCTCGTCCGGCCCCGATGATGATGGCGCGCATCCGTTAATCCTTCTTTGAGTCTACGATTTTGGCGAGCTGCAATGCGAGTTCGCCGCCGTGGCCAATGTCGTCGTGTTTGAAGAATACATAGGCTTCGCTCGACTTCGTCTTTTGAATATTTTTGTACCATTGCCTAAGGGCACGCATGTCGTATGTCTCACGGCGCAGTCGGGCGTAGGTGAACGGGGCATCCTTGGTAAGTGATGCCGAGAGCTCTTCCCCATCGTTGATGACAAGTGTGTGGCCGCGCCTTTCAAGGACTCGCTCCACCTCGGTGACATGAAACGATGGATGGCGGGCATCGATGGCGAGGCGTGTCTTCTTCGAAAAGAGATCGAGAAATGCCCCAAGCCAGGCGGCGTCGCGGTATTTGATCGAGGGTGCGATGAGAAGAAGCGAAGGGCCTTGCTGCTCCTGAAGCACAGCCACGCACGCTTCGAATTTCGCAATGGCTTCTGAAAGATCGCCCTTCGCCGATGGACTCACAAAGCGCGGAAGTTTCAGAACGAAGCGAAATCCCTTGGGGACCGCCTCTTTCCACTTCGACACGGTCGTCCTCTCCGGGAGCCGGTAGAAACTTGCGTTGATCTCGACCGCCGAAAGGCAGGAGCCGTAGTACCCCAGCAAATCCGCCTCCCGCAAGCCTTCTGGGTAAAATCGTCCGCGCCACTTCGGATATGCAAATCCGCTAGTTCCCACGAAAAACAACATGCCGGTACGATAGCGCGGTGGCGCTTACGTTTGCCCTCATCTCGGATTTGCACTTCGGCCCTGTGGCTTCCTTTCAAGGCAAGCTCCGAAAACTCAGTCACCTGGCATCGGAATTGACGCATGCGTTCGTGCGCGAGATGAACGAGAGGGTGCGACCCGACTTTGTCGTCAACTTGGGCGACGACATTGAAGACGAATCATACGAGCTTGACTTGCAACGGTACGAAGAGTGCCAACGCATCTTGCGTGAGACGAACGTGCCCATCGTGAACGTAGCGGGCAACCACGATACCGTGCACTTGGGGCAAGGCGATTTGCTTCGCGTTTGGCAACAGCAAGGCGCGTTGTACTGCTCATTCGATCGCGATGACTTTCACTTTGTCGTGCTCCACACAATGGAAAAGAAGGACGTTGAGGTCCGTGTGTTTCCGGCACAGCTCGAATGGCTTGAGCGAGATCTGTCAGAGACGGTGCTTCCGACAATCGTGCTGATGCATCATCCAGCAAGCGAACAGGATCTTGACGACTCGCGCTGGTTCTCGGGACTGGATCCCATTGCGAAGGTGAAGGAGCGCAAGGAGCTGCGCGCGATTTTTCAGAGTAGTCAGCGAGTGCGAGCGGTGTTTAATGGACATGTACATCGGAATCATTGCGACGTAATTGCAGGGATTCCCTACGTGACGGTGCAAAGCTTGATTGAAAATTTGGATGACGATGCGCCGGGACGTCCAAGCGCGTCGTATGCCGTTGTGCATGTGACGCAGGAGAGGATGATTGTGCGCGTGCGGGGAAATGATCCAGCGCGGTATCAATTTGAGTTTGGGTCGTGAAATTAGGGGTAGTTTTGATCGTAGGTGTGGGGTGTACGAGCCCGACCGGGAGCACGAGCCCGACCGGGAGCACGAGCCCGACCGGAACCACGGACGGAGACGTGAGCTCTCGGCTCCCTCCCCCTAGGGTGGAGGATCAAGGTGGGGGTCACTCCCTCTACTTCGACGGCGGAGTCTGTGCCGCCATCGTTCCAGGCAGCGGTTTCAGCGAATTCCTCTCTTATCCCGATGCACGTCGCAGCTTCGTCGATGGCGACGACCTGCTTGCACTCGTCAACCGATCACCCACCGGTGGCCTTCATCCAAACTATATGCCCTCTGACCTCGTCTATCTCGGTCGTGGGCAACCCGCCACGCCGCGTGATTGCGAGACGCGATATTCGTGTTTGCGCAAGGATGCACACATCGCACTTTCGGAAATGCTGCCTGCCATGGCGCGTGCCGGATTCGTCGGACGCATTCAATCGGCATACCGAAGCTACTGGAGTCAATGCGGAACCTTTCTCGCGTGGGCAAAAAAGCCGGAAGCGACATTCTGTCGTACGGCCGAGCAGAGCGCGCTCCCCGGGCATAGCCAACACCAATTAGGAACAACTGTTGATCTATTTACCGAAGCGTGGGTCAAAGACGATGCGGGGGCCTTTCGAGATGGTTTTGGCTGCACGGCGGCGGGCAAATGGATTCGCGACCGCTCCTGGGAATTTGGGTTCATTGTGGCCTATCCAATCCATCCCGACGACCGCGCAACATACGACGAGTGCACAACGCGTGGCGATCTAGGGACGCCCGTTAATCCAAAGACCGGATACAAGCACGAGGCCTGGCACGTTCGGTTTATCGGTCGTGAAAATGCCCTCGCGTTTCACGACGCCATTGTCGCTCAAAAAGACCAAGCGGACGAACCCACCCTCGAGCAATGGATTCGCCAAAAAAAGGGCCTCGCCGTGGAGGCCGATGTTTCGATGTGTGACGGATGTTCGTGCGGAGCATGCGCCACGTTCTGGAGGCCAAACGAAGGGCCCACGCATTGTAAGGCTTCAAGTGTGTGGCTCGATCCGTCGACAGGCGCTCCTCTTTTGCCAACCGATCGCCCCAAGGTTCTGGACGTGCGCGTGAGGCTCGACGCGAAGCGCAAAGGACGGTTTCAACTCGAGGTCAAGGTGGAGTCACCGGCCCACACGCTTACGCAGCCCCCCGTTGTCACCGCAACCAGCTCCCCCTTTGGAGCGGGCAGCACCTTTGACCATTACAGTCCCTACGGTCGCACCGTTCACACGTATCCCGATTTGCACGGTGCGTGGCGCGTCGTTGCACGGTCCTCCGGCGATCCCTCGACCGAGACCGTCGCCTGGCCGTATCGCGCTTCGCTTGCGCGCGCGACGACTCGCTATACCTACAATCGCGCCAACCTGATTCTGCCCGCAGAATCGGGCATTAACACGGTGATCATTCCACTTACAGCCGAGGTAGGTGTGAAAGCCTTGCGCATCGCGCTCTACCGCGATGGCGAGGCATTCGATGAACGCCAAGTGGAAGTGCCAGTAGCGGCGGCGGCTCTTGCGCGGTAAATCGTGGGTCATGGATCCAGCGCTGAAGACCCGCATTGAAGGCATCGTGACATCGAACAACGTCGTTCTTTTTATGAAGGGTAACCGTCATTTTCCGCAGTGCGGCTTTTCGAGCCGAGTCGTCAAAATCTTGAACTCGCTGATTCCAAAATACGAAACGGTGAATGTCCTGGCCGATGCCGAGGTTCGCGAAGGCATCAAAGCATTCTCCGATTGGCCAACGATTCCTCAGCTCTACATCAAGGGTCAGTTCGTCGGCGGATGCGACATCGTGACGGAAATGTTCGAATCCGGCGACCTTCAGAACCTTCTCGGCGTTGAATTCAAGAAGCCCGACGCACCGTCGATCACAATCACGTCATCCGCTATTTCAGCGCTCAAGGGATTTCTTGGACAAGCAGACGAGGGTGAGTTCATCCGCCTCGAT
>JAHFDX010000513.1 GCA_023248785.1 Myxococcales bacterium | reverse complement strand
TGGGCGTGTACCTGGGGGGCGAGCGAAATGTGACAGGGAAAGATATGGCTCGCGCGCTGACCGAGTTGCTCGGCGATGTACCACTCTGCTGCTCGATGCAAGGGGCAGCGCGCGCGCTTATCGATGGGCACGGAGCCGAACGCGTGGTGCGAGAGTTACGCCGGGGTGGCTGACAGCTCGTCCCAAAGTCTTTGAACGTCGGGATCGTTCGGTGACTGCATGAGCGCAACGCGTGCTTGAAGTCGCGCGTCGGCAATGCGTCCGGCGGACCTCAGAACGGATGCGAGTGCAACTGAAAGGGCAGGGCCGTGATCGTCGTACGCTTTCAGTCGCTCGAGCGTGAAGATTGCCTGCTCGTGTTCGCCCATCCCCGACGCGGCTTCGGAGTACTTTACGGCGATTGCGAAGTCGTCTGGGGCAAGATGAGAAGCTACTCGCCACAGTTCAATCGCCCGGTTGCCGGACATCTGCTCCGCCGCCATTGCGAGAATGCAGGTCGGCCCGACCTCTGTCGGATCCAAATCGATCGCGCGCTTTGCGAGCAAGAGTGCGTCACCCGTTTCTCCCGTTTGCAACATGAGCCGCGCAATACCCGCCATCGGACGGGGATCCGTATCGTCGAGATCCCGCGCATCGATGAAGGCCTGACAGGCACCGTCGCCGTCGCCTTGTGCGATGGCAAGCTCTGCGCGACAAAGAAGCCCTTCGACTTGTAGCTCGCGGCGCTCGGTGCGCATCGCGAGTTGGTACGCGCGGTCGGCATCAGCGTATCGGTTATTCGCCGCGTACTCGGCGCCCTCCATGAGAGATTGCCAAGCAGCATCGAACGAAACCCTCGCCGTGCATGCGATGAACGTACCGCTACTTTCCACCCACTCGATATTTTCGAAGCCTGCTGCAAAAAGCAGCGTTGAAATGGATCTCGTAGAGAACGCGCGACGTGCCGGTGCACGAAGGTGCTGTGCCGGATATGCGCACGGTTCAGCAATCGCGATTCGGCCTGTCGGGCTCAACTGTTCACGGGTGCGGCGAAGTACATCAAACGGAGCGGTGACGAGGCCGAGGAGATCGACGATGTATGCGATCTCAACGGGCTCATCGAGCGAATAAGACATCGCATTTTCGGTGATCAGCTGGATCTCAGAGGGGATGAAGCCCTTCGTAAAGGCAATGGCATCTCGATCGTTGTCGAGTCCAATGACGGGACGTTCCTCGAGGATCATTCGCGTTCCCAGTCCGGCCCCGCATCCGATGTCGACGGCCAGGCCACGGATCTGTGAGGTTGCGTTGATCAACCGCTTATAGAGCGCGCCGGTTGGCGGCGCTGCGCCGGGGAGACCAGGGTACGAGCGGATTCGCCCACGAACGACCTTCGCCGTTGTGCCATTGTGGAATCGAGCGAAGAACTCGGATCCCTGTGCGTCGTATTGAAGAGTTTCCTCGGAAGGCGAGGTGGTAGGTGAAGTGGACATGACATTTATCTCCCGGCGGGCGCAGCAGCTTTGGCTTGCGCGCTCGCGGCGGCGGCTGCTTCTTGCTTGACCACAGCGATGAACGCTTCGCGCACGGGCGTAAGGACACGAATGACATCTTCGACGGCCTTCGCATCGCGCTTCAAGTTCGCGTGAGTGAGTCGCGTCATAGCAAAATCGTAAATGCGCTCGAGGTTTGCGCAGAGCTCAGGATACTTCGTATGGTCGAGCGTCATGTAAAACTCGGAGACAATGGCGTACGCCTTGGAGATCGCTTCCGCGCCCGGCCCAATCTTCTTGTTTTGAAGACTGTGCCTCGCAACGGCCAGAAACCGAAACAAGGCATCGTACAAGGCGACCAAGATCTCGCCCGGTGAACCTGTTTGGATCTGTACGTTTTGATAGCGCGCGATCTGCGGTTGCACGACGTCCTCCGGTGTTGGTTATCTGGGTGTGGGTTATCCGAGTAGACTTATCGACGAACCAGCGGTTTTCGATTTCGAAATTTCAGTTTCCATGTTGGCAAATTGTTTACGTAATCCCAGGACGTACTGATCGACACGTAGTTTTTCAGCATCGATTCGCTTGTCGAGGGCGGAGGCCCGATCGTCAAACATCTTCGCTCGTCCTGGAACGGTGCCGGTGCCGGTAAGATTAAGGATGTCAATCGAGTCTTTGAGGGTGGCCATCGCGCCGCCAGTGACTGCACCAAGGTCTCGGGCAAAAAGCTTTGAGACGCACTTAGGGTCCGTCGTGAAAGCGGTCATCAGTTTTGCATCGTCGATCGTGAGTCCACCGTCCTTATTAAGTGTGATGCCAACGTCGCTCAATCTCGTGTACGCGCCTCCGGTCACGTAGGTGTTGGAGGTCCAAGATCCGAGTTTCTGCTCGACAGAGCGAACGGCCGAGTCACCGGCGAGGTAGGGATTCGTTGCTTTGTTCGAGCCGTAGCCGCTCGCAAAGTGTCCTGAAGAAACAACCTTGTTGAATGCGTCAGCGATCGCGTGGACCTTGTCCTTTAGCGTGGTTGCGTCTGCCGCGACCTCGACCCGAACTGCTGTTGCCGACACCTCTTTCGCCGTCATGGTTACGCCCGGAATGACATCTGCAAAGTCGTTCGTCGGACGTGAGACTGTGTACGTATCTACGGTTATCTGTGCGTTTTGTGCCGATTGAACCGTGTTTGCGGGCACATCGAGGGCCATCGTGGTGGACATCGCACCCGTAAACGTCACGTTGTTGGCACTTCCTGTGTCAAGACCTCGTACCTGTAGCCGATAGTTCGCTCCGTCATACAGAATGGCTGCGTTGACTCGAATGCCAGTAGTAGATGCCGTGCTGTTGATCTTTGCCGCAATGCCTTCGAGCGTATCTCCTGCGACTACGTCCACGTTCTGCGCAGTCCCTGTTCCGACCTGAAGCGTCATCGTCCCTGCGAGACCTAACGCAGCCGTTTTGGAGGCATACGTGGTGGAGTACGTACGCTGTTCTCTGGCGAGAGCGGCCACCGTGACGTTGTAGGCGCCCGGTTGCGCTGTCGGCGACGATGTAACCGTAATCCCGGTGGTCGACGATGTGGCTTTGTAGGAGCCGACCACATCCATCGATGACAATCCGCTGAGAGCAGTCTTCAGGGAAGCGAGATTGGTTCCGATCTGCGAGATGGTAGACGACGCTGCCCGATACCCGGCCGCACGCGCCGCCATCGTATTCGCCGGAACCAACGCCGCATTCCTGAGGCCGTCAATCAGCGCGTTGGTGTCCATCCCTGAGGCCATTCCACCGAAGTTTACGGCCATACACTACCTCCGTTCCCACTCCAGCAAGGAGTGTGCCCTAACGTTACTGGCCTCGTACGAGGGAAAGCGCCAATTGCGGAGCTTGATTCGCTTGGGCCAAAATCGCCGAGCCTGCCTGGACAAGCACCTGCTGGCGAGCAAGTTGTGACGTTTCTTCCGCGACGTCGACGTCGCGGATACGCGAATTCGCAGCCGTGACGTTGATGCGTTCGGTCTGGATGTTCTGCGACGTCATCTCGAGGCGATTCATGATCGCGCCGAACTTGGCGCGGATCGTGGCGATCTTGTCGAGCGCCGTGTCGACGGTGCCGATAGCAGC
>JAHFDX010000026.1:3660-14378 GCA_023248785.1 Myxococcales bacterium | reverse complement strand
GGAAGCTTTCGATCATTATTACGTGTGGCACCCTCGCGGGCGCCATCATTCCCGAGGTCGTCAAGGTGTTCACCTCGACCGAGTCGGCGCACGTTCGCGAAGTCGTTATCTCGTCGCGCGAAGGCGGCGCATCCCTCAACATTCTGTCCGGTCTTACGGCCGGCAACTTCAGCGCGTACTGGATGGGCATTGTTCTCATCGCGTTGATGGGAACCGCGTACTTGGTTTCCAAGTCGGGTGTTGGCGCCATCATGATGGTGGGAACGTTCGACCCGTCGGCGGTGTTTTCCTTCGGTCTTGTGGCGTTCGGCTTCCTCGGAATGGGACCGGTCACAATCGCGGTCGACTCCTACGGTCCTGTCACAGACAACGCCCAATCGGTTTACGAACTATCCACGATTGAGAACCTCCCGGACATCAAGGCCGAGCTGAAGAAAGACTTCGGCTTCGACGTTCAATTCGACAAGGCCAAGCACTTCCTCGAAGAAAACGACGGCGCGGGAAACACGTTCAAGGCAACCGCGAAGCCTGTGCTCATCGGTACGGCCGTCGTCGGTGCAACCACGATGATCTTCTCGATCATCGTCGTGCTCACCAGCAATGAATACGGCGTTGGTTTCACGAAAGACATGGACAAACTGTCACTCCTTCACCCGCCGTTCCTGCTTGGTCTCATAGCGGGTGGCTCGATGATCTACTGGTTCACCGGCGCATCTACGCAAGCCGTGACAACGGGTGCATACCGAGCGGTTGAGTTCATCAAGGCGAACATCAAGCTCGAAGGGGTTGTGAAGGCCTCCATTACTGACAGCAAGAAGGTGGTCGAGATCTGCACGCTCTACGCGCAGAAGGGCATGTTCAACATCTTCTTGACGATCTTCTTCGGCACGCTCGCGTTTGCGTTTTACGAAGCGTTCTTCTTCATCGGGTACCTCATCTCGATCGCTCTTTTTGGCCTATTCCAAGCGCTCTTCATGGCGAATGCCGGTGGCGCTTGGGACAACGCAAAGAAGATCGTCGAGGTCGAGTTGAAGGAGAAGGGCACCCCGCTGCACGACGCGTGCGTGGTGGGCGACACCGTGGGCGATCCATTCAAGGACACGTCGTCGGTTGCGCTCAATCCGGTCATCAAGTTCACGACGCTCTTTGGCCTTCTCGCCGTCGAGCTGGCGCAGCAGATGAAGCATGAACAAGGCACGCAAGTGACGAACGTGATGGCCATCGTGTTCTTCATCATCTCCGCGTTCTTTGTGCATCGCTCTTTTTACGGCATGCGCATTCAAGCGAGCGAAAGCTCGCCAGGTGCGGCTCACAGTCCGGCGGAGTAATGTTGCTTCGAAGCATGGTCGATTTAGGGCGCCCCCGACGATCTCGGGGCGCCCTTTCGTATGTTCATGTGCCGCAAATCCATGTGACGTATCCGGCAAGCCGGCCCTGGCAGTCCCATGGTCGGTTCGAGCGATACGCCCTTTGGCCTAACGCAGGCAGTGGTCTTACGTTCGACCTCGATCATTGGACGGCGTACTACCAATTTACCGATCCATCGGTTTCGATCAGCTTCGTTGGGGATAAACAACTCCTTTCGGACGAACGGGCGCTCTGGCGAATTTTTGTTTGCAAAGGCGGACTCGCACTCCCGTCTTCGCGCGGCTCACTGCAAGCCAATGCGGGCGATTTCATCATCGGCACGTGTCCCGAATCCACGTGGTTGGATGGTAACTTCGAGCCGAACACCACGCTCATCGTCAAGCGCACCCGCGCGCCTGGAGGCCGTCGTGCCTTGCAGGTAAATCGGGCACTGGGTCGAAAATTTCTTCCGTACTTTTACGGACACGGGAAAACTGACCGATTTCGCTCCGCACTTCTGTCTGGAAACCCGTTCGGCCGAGATGGAGATGCGACCGTCCTCGTGAGCTTTCCGAACGGGACGATTGCATCGAGCCACTACCATGACTCCCCCATCTTTCATGAGTTCATCTACGTAGCAGGAGGCCACCTCACACCCGACGGCGTGTACGCCACCGGCGATCACGTCACGAGTATCCCCGGTTGCAAGGAAGGTCCCTGGCTTGCTACGCATGACTTCGAAGGGGCTAAGCTGCCCGAAGGGTGGCCGGAGTATGCGCGGTCGCGGTCGCGTGAACCCATCGTTGCGCCGTGGCCTAATCCGTTCGGCGATAGCAGTGCCAGCCGCGTTTTCGGACTCCTATTCGTGCACTGGGGGCCATTTCTATCACCTATGTTGGGTGTGAACTGGACCAAGCTCTCGCCAGGGGAGCTAGGCCCGCGCGGGTAGCTCGTCTCAATAGAAACACGCGCCGCGATGCGGCCAAGCCTTCACCAGGGTCCGCGCTATCTGAGGGCGCGCGCGCACTTATCCGCGTTTTTTCATCTGATACTTGCGCGTTGCGTATTCATCGTTCACATTCCGCCTTGCTTCTAGGGCGGCAGGCGAATCGAGAAAGCCATGCAAGCTGCGTCACGGCGCCTGAACCCTAGTGAAACCGAGACCATAGAGGACGACGCGCTTTCGCTAGCCGAGCGAAAGTCGTCTTCGCGATTGCGCACTGCTTCCGTTACCGCGCTGACACTGATCCGGGAAAAACCATTGAAACCTCGCACTGCACAGCACCAACTCGACCAATGGTTTGTGACCTTTCGTTCGCTCTTTTCAGATGTCGCGCCTCTCGCCACGATGAGACGCCGTGTGGAAGCCCGCGCCTTAGGCTTGATTCGTCGCGTTCGGTAGTACACTCACGGCGATGACGGAGTTTCAGTTTCAAGACATCCTCGAGCTCGGGCAGGACACATCGCCCTATAAACAGATCACAGGCGATTATGTTTCGACGTTTCAGGCCGCAGGACAGACGTTCCTTCGCGTCGAGCCGGAAGCACTGACTCTGCTCACGCGCGAGGCTATGCGCGACATTGCGCATCTGCTCCGACCTGGACATCTGGAGCAGTTGCGAAAAATTCTCGACGATCCCGAAAGCTCACCAAACGATCGCTTCGTCGCGCTCGAGCTCCTGAAGAACGCCAACATTGCCGCCGGAGGCGTTCTTCCATCGTGCCAAGACACGGGCACTGCTGTTGTGATGGGGAAGAAGGGGCAGTTGGTCTTTACGGGTGGGGGCGATGAAATTGCCATCGCACGAGGGATCTTCGATACGTACCAGACGTCGAATCTGCGTTATTCGCAACTTGCGCCGATCGATATGTACGAGGAGAAAAACACCGGAAACAATCTGCCCGCGCAAATCGAGATTTTTGCGACGGATGGCAATGCCTACAAATTCCTCTTCATGGCGAAGGGTGGAGGTTCGGCAAACAAGAGTTACCTCTATCAAGAAACAAAGGCGCTTCTGAATCCCGAGAGTTTGCTTGGATTTCTCGAGTCGAAAATGCGGACACTCGGGACGGCCGCTTGTCCGCCATACCATCTCGCCGTTGTCGTTGGCGGCACGTCCGCCGAGTACTCGCTCAAGGTGGCAAAACTTGCGAGCGCCCGTTACCTCGACTCGCTGCCCACGAGCGGGAATGCTCTCGGTCGGGCATTTCGCGACGTTGAGCTGGAACAAGCGGCCCTCGGTCTTGCGCAGCGAACGGGAATTGGTGCGCAATTTGGAGGCAAGTACTTCTGCCACGACGTGCGGGTAGTCCGCCTTCCGCGCCACGGTGCTTCCTGTCCCGTTGCGATTGCGGTTTCGTGCTCGGCGGATCGGCAGGCGGTGGGCAAAATCACGAAAGATG
This sequence comes from Myxococcales bacterium, assembly GCA_023248785.1. GTDB lineage: Bacteria > Myxococcota_A > Polyangia > Polyangiales > Polyangiaceae > JAHFDX01. Next base: position 10,628 of record JAHFDX010000026.1, on the reverse strand, counting down.
GTGTGTTTCTCGAACAACTCGAGACCGACCCCGCCAAGTACCTTCCTGACGTTTCCGATCAAACGCTCCGCAGCGACGTGGTTTGCATCGATTTGAATCGGCCCATGCAAGACATTCGCAACGAGCTGTCGAAGTATCCGATCCGCACGCGGCTTTCGCTTTCAGGATCGATGGTTGTGGCGCGCGATATCGCGCACGCGAAGATCAAAGAGCGCCTCAACCGCGGCGAAGGAATGCCCGAGTACATGAAGGACTCGATGGTCTATTACGCGGGCCCCGCTAAAACGCCGGCAGGTTACGCGTCGGGTTCGTTTGGGCCAACGACGGCGGGTCGCATGGATTCGTACGTCGATCTGTTCCAGTCGAACGGTGGGAGCTTCGTCATGCTCGCGAAGGGAAATCGATCGAAGGTGGTTACAGAAGCGTGCAAGAAGCATGGCGGGTTTTATCTAGGCTCGATTGGGGGGCCGGCGGCCCGACTCGCAAAAGACTGCATCACGAAGGTTGAAGTTCTCGCGTATCCAGAGCTGGGAATGGAAGCGGTATGGAAGATCGACGTGGTCGATTTCCCCGCCTTCATCGTCATCGACGACAAGGGCAATGATTTTTTTGCAGACATCGACGGCCCGTCTGGAAAGCGTAAGCTCCCAGCGGTGTGAACCCGTTACGCCTCAAATCGCACATGCAACGGCGCATGATCACTCGTGCCAAACTCAGCCAACACGTCGGCCGAGGTCACGCGCCAACCGAGTGATGTGCTCGTGTAGATGCCGTCGATTCGCCAACCGATGTTGCGCTTGCGCGCTTCCTTCCAGTATGGCCACCACGTAAAGAAGCGGTCGTCGTCGGGGCGCACAACTCGCGTCGTGTCAACGAGGCCAAGATCGAGAAGTTGCTGGAAGAGCACACGTTCTTCGGGGCGTTGACCAATCACGTCAGCTTTCTGTTGGCTGGGATGCACATCTTTGTCGGTGAGCGCGATGTTCACGTCGCCACAAATAACGAGCCGCTCGCCGCGCGCATGAACTTCGCGCACGTGCTCCACCATGGCTTGGTAAAACGCGATTTTTGCAGCGTAGTCCTTGCCACCGTTTGGCATGTAGACCGAGGCAAAGCGCGTATTGTCGAATACGCCTTCGACAAGGCGGCTCTCCATATCAAACGCTGGATGACAGAAGACGGGCTGGGACTCGAAGCGCGACTTGCGCATAAATAGCGCAACGCCGCTGTACCCTTTGCTCGACTCGTGCCAGTACGCCCAGTAATCGTCAAGTTGCTTTACGGACGCGGGCAATTGGTCAGCGCTTGCTTTAATTTCTTGGATGCAAACAACATCGGGCGCGTGGGCCTTGAGCCACTCGCAAAATTGGGCCTCGCGCGCACGAATCCCGTTCACGTTCCACGTCGCAATGTGCATGCGGCAAACCATACCGGTTAGCCAGAGGCCCGAGCAACGGTGCTATGCCTTTTTCATGACCGCCACTGTACGAGACGCGACCTTGGAGGACCTCTCCGCGATTGTTGCGATCTACAATCAGACCATTGCCGGTCGGCAGTCGACTGCTGACCTCGAACCGGCGTCGCCCGAAACGAAACGTGCGTGGTTTCTTGAACACACAACAAGGCGAAGACCACTTTGGGTTCTCGAGGATCCGGAGGGAATTCGTGCATGGTTGAGTTTTCAATCGTTTTACGGCCGTCCCGCGTACGACGGCACCGCGGAACTCAGCATCTACGTGCACGAGGAGGCGCGCCGCCACGGATACGGCCGATTGCTCTTAGAGCGTGCCATCGAAGGGGCACCGGCGCTCTCAATCACGACCCTGCTCGGGTTCATTTTTGGGCACAACACGCCGAGCCTGCTGCTGTTTGAGCGTTATGGATTCACGCGCTGGGGGACGTTGCCGCGTGTGGCGGTGCTTGATGGGATCGAGCGCGATCTCGTGATCGTCGGAAGGCGCCTTTCGCGCTGAATCTGATACAACCCGCCCCATGAAGCTTGCGGATTTGGTGTCTCGTTTCGAGCGGCTTGCGCCGAGTTGCTTTGCAGAGAGTTGGGACAACACGGGTCTTCTCGCAGGCGATCTGGGGCGTCACGCAAAAACTGTACTTACGACGATCGATTTGACGCGGGCTGTCTTGAGCGAAGCGCTGTCCGTAGGTGCCGATGTTGTGTACGCGTACCATCCACCGCTGTTCAAACCTATCAAGCGATTGGTTATGCCCAATGTGACGTTCGAAGCAATTTCGCGCGGCATTGCAATCTACAGTCCCCACACGGCGCTCGATGTTGCCGACGGCGGTACCAACGACGTGCTCGCGGATGCGTGTGCAATGGTTTCGCGCAGACCGCTTCGAATGGTTCCTTCGCCGGAAACCCACGCGAAGCTCGTGGTATTCGTACCTGCTCACGCGCTTGATGCACTAAGCGAGGCGATGTTCGCTGCCGGCGCGGGGGTCATTGGCGAGTACACGCACTGCAGCTTTCGCACGCTCGGCACTGGAACGTTCTTTGGAAATCCATCAACGAATCCGGCGGTCGGAGAACGTGGCCGTCTCGAGAACGTCGAGGAAACGAAAGTGGAAGTCGTTGTTCCGCTTAGCAAACTCGACGCAGTGCTTGCGGTGATGCGTGCTCTGCATCCGTATGAAGAGCCCGCGTACGATCTCGTTCGGCTCGTGCCTACTCCGGAAGATCGGGGGATTGGACGGGTAGGTGAAGTCGCTTCAACCACACTGGGGGCGCTTACCGCGCAGTTGAAGCAGTTCTTTCAGGTACCGGCTGTGCTGTATGTTGGGCAGATGGACACGCCGCTATCGCGTGTCGCGGTTGCGGCCGGAAGTGGGGCTGATCTTCTGCATGACGCGATTACGCAACGCGCCGACGCCTTCGTCACTGGCGAACTGCGGCATCATGATGCGCTTCTTGCGGCGGAAGCGAACATCGCGGTGATTTGTTTGCGTCATTCGGTAAGTGAACGAAGGGCTCTCGATGGCGTCGTTGCACGCTTAGGGGCAGCGTGCGAAGGGGTTTCGTTTCTACGGAGCGCAGTGGATCGCGACCCGTTCGAGTTTGCGTAGGCCGCGCCGTCAGGACCCCCTTCATTTCTCGAGCCGAGCGCGATACTACAGAGGCAATGGCTCAAGTCGTATCGGTGCCCCGGCGCGTGTCAGATGAAGCGCTTTCCCCTGAACTGCTGGTTCAAATGTATGACCTCATGGTCAAGGCGCGTGTCCTCGAGGAACGCCTGATTCGCATGCAAAAGCAAGGCGATGGCTATTTTTGGATCGGCGGGCCCGGCGAAGAAGCGTTCAGCGTTCCACTTGGCCTGCTCGTGCACAAGGGCCAAGGCCCTGAGTTCGACTATTTGCATCTTCACTATCGGGGTGGCGGAACCATGCTCGCTCTTGGGGCGGATCCGGTCGATGCCTTGCGGCAGATGAAGAATACGGCGACCGATCCGTACTCCGGAGGTCGTAACTTTGCGAGTCACTATTCCGTTCGCAAATGGAACGTCGTACCCGTTTCGTCACCCATTGAGGTACAATATGCGATGGCGCCCGGCACCGCGATGGCGCAGAAGCGCGCCGGCGGAAAGGGAATCACGATTGTAACCGGCGGCGACGCAGGTACCGCCGAGGGCGAGTTTGCGAGTTGCTTGATTTGGAGTTCGCGCAAAGGCCACGAGCTTCCCGTGCTCATCGTCGTGACCAACAATCAATATGGAATCTCAACACCTTACGACGGACAGCACGGTGAGAAGCGAGTCTCCGATCGAGGCGCCGCATTTGGAATTCGTTCACTCACCATCGATGGCAACGATCCCGAAACCTCGTACCGCGCAATTCGAAGTGCGATGGATTACGTGCGCACAGAGCGAAAGCCGTTTTTTCTGGAGGCCATGGTTTCCCGCCTCTACGGGCACTCATCGTCTTCGGGAGCAAACTTTGTGAGCGAAGAGGCAGATTGTATCGCGCAGTTCGAAGCAAAGCTCGAGGACCGGAAGATCCTAACGCGCGCCCGCATGTCTGAACTTCGCACCAAGTACACGGAGGAGTTACTCGAAGCATCCAAGCGCGTACGAGAGGAACCGCAGCCCGAGCCCGAAGATGTGTGGAAGCACGTCTTTGCCGAAGAGAATATGGTTGGTAAGGCCGCTCGGAAGGACGGCGCGTCCTAATGGCTACGTTCGTTCAAGCGGTTCGCATGGCTCTTCATGTGGGTGAAGAGCGTTTGGGCGTCACCGACATTTTTGGAGAAGATATCGGTGCGCCGCTTGGAGGCGTCTTCACACAGACCCAAGGCCTTCGCACGGCATGGAATTCCCCGCTCGATGAGCGCGGGATTGTCGGTTCCGCGATTGGTCTCGCGCTCGCGGGGCAAAAGCCGGTCGCTGAGATCCAATTTTGCGACTACGCGTTCAATACGATCGATCTTCTCAAGCTCGCTGGCGCGATGTGCTGGTCATCCAACGGCGATTGGAACTGCCCCATGGTCCTAATGACGCCAGTTGGCGCGGGTATCCACGGGAGCATCTATCATTCGCACTCCTTCGATGCGCAGGCGACGCGGCTTCCCGGATGGAAGATTGTGATGCCGTCAACCCCGCGTGATGCCTATGGCCTCTTGCTCTCCGCGATCATGGATCCCAATCCGGTTATGTTTCTCGCCCCCAAAGCGCTACTTCGCCAAAAAGCACAGAGCCCCGAGGAAGATGTCCCGGGCGTTCCGTCCGACGATCGCGAGCTGTCAAAAATGATCGACGCGCCTTTGGGCGACAGATCCAAGTGGCGACCGCGTTGGCCCAACACTCCGGACCTCTTCGTTCCCCTCGGTGAAGCGCGTGTGGTGCGCGAGGGCTGCGATGCAACAGTGGTCACCTATGGCCGTCACGTGCACGTATGCGCCAAGGCATGTGCGGAGCTCGAAGCGGAGAAAATCGATGTGGAATTGATCGATTTACGAACGCTCCATCCATACGACTGGACCGCTATCGTGAAGAGCGTCAAGAAAACCGGGCGCGTGCTCTTTGTGAACGAGGACACTGAAATTACGAACTTCGGCGAGCACCTCGTGCGTCGGACCGTGGATGAGTTGTTCTACGAGTTGCACGCCCCACCAAAGGTCATTGCTGGCAAGCACCTCCCCGGAGTCGGGCTGGCCGACAACCTCGAAAAGGCGAGTGTTCCGCAGCAAGATGAGATTCGTGACGCACTGAGAAACCTCGCGCGCCACGAACCGTAAGCTAGCAATAGGTTAGGGAAAGCCGCCCCGCCGCATAGGCGAAGTACAGGCTTGACGACGAGAGCCAAAACGGCCGCTAATCTGTGGTTATCTTGTTGCGTTAAAACCGTCACGATGCGGAAATAACGAAATGCCGTACTTGTCTGTCCAGCGCGAATGGATTTGCCGCAATGCGTCGCACTTTGAGACGTGGCCCGCCTTGACTCGTTCTGAGTTCGTCGTATCCCTAGGGCGCCAACGTGGATCAAGTTTTTCCGCCGTCGCCGCTACCCATCCCTTCGATGCCGCGCGTCATTGGTCGGTACGCTTTGTACACAGAATTCGCGCATGGCGGCATGGCGACGGTCCACTTGGGGCGCCTGCTTGGACCTGTTGGATTTTCGCGTACGGTTGCAATCAAGCGGCTTCACCCGCAATACGCGAAGGATCCTGACTTTGTGTCGATGTTCGTGGACGAGGCGCGTCTTGCGGCGCGCATTCGGCACCCCAATGTGGTGTCCACACTCGATGTCGTTTCCCTCGATGGCGAATTGTTCCTTGTTATGGACTACGTGCAGGGTGAAACGCTCGCACGTTTGCTTCGTCTTCAGCGCGAGGCGGAAGAGTTCACGCCGCCAAAAATTGCGCTTGCGGTGATCACCCAAGTCTTGGCGGGGCTCCATGCCGCGCACGAAGCGCGTAACGAGCGCGGTGAACTTTTGGGTCTCGTGCATCGCGACATGTCCCCACAAAACGTTATGGTGGGTGTTGATGGCGTCGCGCGCGTTCTCGATTTCGGGATTGCGAAGGCGGAAGGTCGCGTGCAGACAACACGTGAAGGCCAACTCAAGGGCAAGTTGTCATACGTCGCGCCCGAGCAGTTGAAGGCTGACGTTGTCAGTCGTCGGACGGATGTGTATGCGTCGGCCGTCACGCTTTGGGAGTTCCTCACGGGACGCCGGCTCTTCAAGGCCGAGAGCGAATGGCAGCTCGTTAACATGGTGATGGAGGCAGACGTTGAGCCGCCTTCCGTTCACGCACCGGGCATTCCGCCTGAGCTTGATGATGTTGTGATGCGTGGGCTCGCACGTGATCCAAACGACCGTTTTGCGTCCGCGTTTGAAATGGCTTTGGCGCTCGAGCGCGTGATGCCATTGGCCAGCGCGCGCGAAGTGGGCGAGTGGGTTTCGCGTATCGGCGGGCTCGCGCTTGCGCAACGAGCGATGCTCGTGGCTGAAATTGAAACTGACTCGGCCGTGACGAACGTGGTGTCGGTTGCGGAGTTGCGAGGCGCTTTGGCAGCGGCCATACCCGCGCAGCAAAGCACGGTCACCATGCTTGCCCGTATGGCGCCGCCAAGCATGCACGATGGGAACTTTTCGACCTATCACTCGGTCGCACCCGAACCGCAGGGGCGTCGAGGCCGGGCGGCACTGCTCATCGGGACGCTGATGCTAGCCGCAGGCCTTGGAGCGTATGCGTTTATGATGTGGAACGCGGGCAAGCACGAGGTCGCGTCCGTTGGGCCTGCGACGCCCATCGAGTCCGTGGTGCACCCGGTGGTCCCAGAGGTTGCGCCGCCGCTTTCGCTTGACGAGCCGAAGGTGGCCCCCAGCGCGACCACGTTGCCCGTGCCGGTAGTAGGGGTGCCTCACCCGCCAATGGCACCCAAAGCGACCGTCCCGGCCCTGCCGTCTCCAATCGTATCGGCTTCGTCGAGCTCAAACGTTGCGCCACCACCGCC
>JAHFDX010000026.1:0-3589 GCA_023248785.1 Myxococcales bacterium | reverse complement strand
ACCCTATACAGTGGACTCCGATGGCATACGCCACCCGAAGTCTGAGTGCCTCTAGAGCTCTGACAAAGGAGTCGTTACCCATTTGTAGCGGAAGGCAGTTCGCGCCTTTTTGCGTGTGAAACGCGAGTCGATGGGGCACCGCTCACGATTGGGATGAACCAAGGCGCTCGTCGTTTCCGCCCGCATCACACGCAACCTTTCTCGGTCCGCCCGACGCAGACTCAGGCCCTGGAAACGTCATTGCAACACCTACGCGCCTCCAGAGTGACCGGCGCGTTGGGCGCGGAGAAAACTGTGAACCTTCGCGGCGGGGATATGAAGAATCTTCGTATCCACACGCGCCGCGAGCGGGTCCGCGTGGTGAACGGCGAGCTCCACGCAAACGAGGTCGCCGCGTTCCACGGCGATGTCGTCGTGGGGAAACGGTGAAAAGCCTTGCTTCCAATGCGTGGATGGATTGCCGGAGCGCGTATCGATCACAATCCCCTCTGCAAAGTCCACCTGAAACGCGTAGCTGATGCCCGTCGCGAGACCTGGTTTTTCAGCCAAGAGGAGGACCAATGTTTTTGGTTCTGATACCTCCGGACGCGCAAAATCAATTTTCTGCCAGCAGTACCATTCGCTCAAGGTCTCCTCTGGCAGAACATCGAGTGTGAACCTCTGCGCGCGCGCGAGCTGGTTGACCTGCCGATAGTTCAAACCGTACGCGCTAAGATCCTTGTTCCAAAATCGGCAGTCATCCTCATATGCTTTCGGATTAGCAATGGCCACGTAGCAATTGAGTCGCGCTGGAAGAAACGCGCCATCCGGTTTCAAAAAACGCGTTCTTGCATCTCGCATGTATACGGCGGTGTTCTCACCAACGCCCATGCTGTCCAGTGTCTCTGACAGAATGACATCGACCCGTTCTGGGAGCTCGATCTCCGTCGAGAGTCCCGGCAAAGGAATGAAGCGCGAAGCGTCGAATCCGTGGTCACGCGCAATCTTGGTGGTGAACTCAAGTACGTCGCGCCCCAACTCGATTCCGTACACCCTCTTGGCTCCCGCTTGCAGCGCCATCAGGCTCAAAGGTCCGAGGCCAACACCGATTTCGCAGATAATTTTCTCGGCACATACGCGTCGAATCGCTTCTCGGTAGCGATCCATTCGAACGGAGTCGGCCATGAGCGATCTGTATTGACAGATGTTGGTCCACTTCATTTAGCCTCCCCACACCCGCGTCGCACGTTTCAGGCGAAGACCTTCACTGCACCGCGCGGAGCAACGGTCTTCCCCCCGCAAATTCCCTCGCGCACGTGTCCACCATTACGGGGTCTACGCTTACCCGCGTGGGATGATAATCGCACCTTCCAAGCACGAATGATTCAACACTTCCCGTTCGCGCCAGGAAGCTGACGTGCACTTCCGCTGGCCATGCGCCGCCGGGATCGTCGCTCGGTTCGCAGACGCACCAGAGCGCACGGCCTGGACCGCTGGTTCGTAACCACGTCGCCATCTTTTCCTCGTAGTCAGTTCGTTGCTCGGGCTCGAGGTACGACCGAAGAAACGACTGAACAGCAAGGAGCACACCGTTCCCTGGCAAGGTCTCCATCAGACCCGATAAACGCTGTGGGACCAGCCGCGCGCTCAACGTAGAAAGCTCGGGCCAATCGCGGCCACTTTCCAGCGCGGCCCGAAATAGGTTTACCGCCGACTCGAAGCGCGACAGGCGATCGATTTCGCCGGGCCAGATGCACGCCCGAAGCCACCGCACATCTTCCTCGTTCCGTACGTCGAGAGGATGGGTGTCGTACCCAATGCGCCGAATCGTGCGCACGCGTTCGGCGACATCGAGCGGCGAGCCGTGTTCATCGATCCAGCCGCTCGGCAATTGATCCGCGAGAAGATTGAGACCAGCCGCTGTTCCGATATCGACGAGCACAAGGGGACGACCGGAAAGTCCAAGACACTGGACGGGCCAGCGCCAGCCAACAGAACGAGATACGTCGTTCGTCTGAACGCGACGGGTCGCGAGTGAAACCCAAAATCCCAGGCGCTCGACGCGAACCGCCTCGCGTACGTGCGCGGGAGTCATGGAGTCTGCGTCGACACTTCCTTGGACGATCCACCGATAGAGAGGATGCCGCGGCCCCTCCGCGAGGGCCTCGCATCGCATGGCTGCGAGAAGAAGGAGCGGACGTTCGTGGTACGCTGGAAATGTCCGCTCCCGCCACGCGTGCTCAAGGCGTTCTTTAAATCCATCGCCCTCAAGCGAACCATCGCAAAGCGCGCGCACATACTCGATGATTCGCAAATAGGCGTGATTTCGCGCACCCAAGGTCTGGCGGACGCGATCGACATCGCCAAACCACGCCAAAAGCCCTCTCCGCACTCCCATGGTGGGCTCATGCCGCAAATGGCTCGCGCGTACAAGAGATGCAAAGACGGATCTGCGGATTCTTTCAGGTAGAATGCGAATCCCCGTAAGAGCTTGGTTTTTGGCGCGAAAGCGGTCATAACGAGGTTCCGATGGCGTATCGCAGACTTGCGGCCCTGCTTTTTCCGGTCCTCGGTGTCGGCGCGTGCTCACTGGTGCAGGACATCGGTAGTTACTCGAGCAGGTATGACGCCTCCGCCAGAGTTCCCGACAGCGGTAGTACGTGCGCGGCGGATGAGAAGCTATGCGGAGAAACCTGCGTGAGCACTCGCGATCCGGCGTACGGATGCGGCAGTGACAGTTGTTCGGCCTGTTCCGCCGTCCACGGGACTTCCAAATGCACTGACGATGCAGTGCCTACATGCGGCATTGATTCTTGCGAGACCGGTTTTGACAACTGCAACGGAAGCGCGGACGACGGATGCGAGGCGCAACTATCCAGCAACGCATCGCATTGCGGCAAGTGCAACAAGAGCTGCGAGGGCTCGACCTGTGGTGAAAGTAGGTGTCAGCCACTTGTACTCGCCAGCGCCCAAAGTTCTCCGGGCGAAATTGCGCTCGACGACAACAACGTGTTCTGGACGAACTACGGCGGCGGAACGGTGATGCGTTCATCGAAAGATGCCAAATCGCTTGTCGTTTTGAGCGAAGGCCAGACCAACGCGTGGGGTATCGCCGTCGAAGGCGGGCAAGTCATCTGGGCCAATTCGCAATCGCCCGGTAGTGTCTGGCAGGCTGCAGCGAACGGAAGCAGCTCACCTGCCCAACTGTTTTCGGGTGGAAGTCGGATGCGTGGCGTTGCCGCCGACCCAACGTACGCGTGGATTTGTCACTACGAGTCGAACGCGTTCCTTCGTATCACCCGAAGTGACAAATTGGTCGTCAGCTTTGCCGCAAAAAAGCCCAACGCCGTTGCGATCGACGAAACGTATGCGTACTTCACCAACGAGGACACAGGCGGCGGGACCAACGCGGGCACTGTGGCACGCGTCGAACGCACAGCGACGACAGGCACCGTTCCGACAACTCTTCTTTCAAATCTGAACCGCCCTCGCGGCATTGCCGTCGATACCAACGGTGTCTTTGTGGTGGCAACGGGCAATTCGAGCGCCTCGGACGGTGTGATCTACCGGATACCGAAAGACGGCACGACCGCAGTCATCATCGCCGACG
>JAHFDX010000512.1 GCA_023248785.1 Myxococcales bacterium | reverse complement strand
CGGATTGACTTGCCAGGTGTTGTTCGAACAGCTTTTGCGCGCGTTCGAAGTTGAGCCGAGCCGCTTCTTCATTGGCTTTGGCGCTTGAAAGTTGCGCTTGTTGCGTGAGGACGTTCGCCTGCTGTGCGCTCGCCTGGGCTCCATAAATGGTGGCGTCGATCTCGGCGAGAACGTCGCCTTTCTTGACCTTTAAGTTGTAATCTACATTGACCCGGGTCACCCGCCCGTTGACTTGCGCCCCCACGTTGACCTGAAGAACGGGTTGAACCGTACCTGTGGCTTGCACCTTTTCGATCACATCACCGCGCGAAATCTCTGCATACGTGTACTTTGCAGGTGGTTTGGGTCGATGCGCGGCACGCCAGGCGACGCCTACACCGACGGCCGCGGCGATCGCGATCCCCGTCCCAATGCGCCGGATCCACCGTCCCGCCCCGTGTTCGGCTGCGAGCGCTCGTTTTAGTTCGTCTGTCGCGACCGTGGCCGATTCGTTCATAAGGTGGCTTTCCAATGTAACAGGCCGCCAACCAACAGCGTTCCTGGTTTCTTCCTTGGGCATGTTCTTGGTTTCGTCAAATGCTTCGTCGAGCTACCGTGTCCAAGACCCCGTGCCCTTGGTAGACTCTGTCCGCACCCTTGAAAGTGCTTGCGCATACGAGCATGGCGCCCTGGATCGATCGCCCGACAGTCGAACAAGAATGGCTCCAGCGGAACTGAACGCCCTTTCCGATCGCGAACTCGTCGATCGCGCCACCGGCGGCGATAAGGAGGCGTTTTGCGTTTGGATGCGGCGTCACGAACCTAAGGTTTTTCGGCTGATCTTCCATATTGTGCGACGCCGCGCCGAAGCGGAGGAGTTGGCGCAAGAAGCGTTTGTGCGAGCGTATAGGGCGCTCGGACAGTTCGACGGGCGCAGTGAGCCATTCACATGGCTCTACCGGATTGCCGTCAACGTTGCGCTCAACGGCTTGCGCGGTCGAAAAGCGCAAGCCGAAGACATCGACGACCCAAGGCTCTCCTTCACTGCGGCCGAAGGCTCGGGGTCTGCTCATGAAATCGAGCGGCGTCAGCTATACGCGGCGCTTGCGACAAGCCTCGATTCGCTGAGCGATACTCTTCGCGTGACACTCTTGCTCGTATGCGTTGATGGGGTGTCACAACAGGATGCTGCGCGCATTTTGGGGATTCCAGAAGGAACCGTGGCGTGGCGTGTTCACGAAGCGCGGCGAAAATTGCGGCTATTATTAAGCGAACAAGGCTTCGAGCTCGTGGTTGATGAGCGAGGGTCAAAATGACGCGCGCATACTCACTGGACGAGCTCATGAACCAATGGCCGCTCGATTCATCAAAGGATGGGTCGAAAGAGACCGAACGCAGGGCTCGGGCTGTTGAAATCGTGCTTGAAACTGCGCGCGCTGGCGCAACGGGACCGTCCCTCGAGCCACCCCGATTGTCCGAAACCGACTTGCAGGCTACACACCAACTTAAGGACATACCCATGTCGACCGACCGCGATCGCGATCGCAAGAGCTTTCAAGAACTCGCCAAGCTGGCCACCTCGTCAAAGCCCCAACGGCTCCCGGGCGACGATCAAAGCGACGCTGCGGTGATCGATTTCGCAGCGCTGGCGGCAACGTCGACGTCCGCGTCGATCCCGAATCCACCTTCGGACTCGCCACTCTCGGCCGCGGCGCCAGCCATTTCAGCTCGATCGGTTCCCGAACCAGCTCCTGCGTCGCGCGCGACACAGCCCTCTGTATCGAGTCCGGCATTGCCTCCGGTCGAGCGTGCTCCTCGCATTAGCGTTGCGCCATCAGCCAACGCGCCGCCCCCCGCGCAGCCTGTTGCAAGTGTGCCCACTCCGGCGCCCGCCCCCGCATCCAGAGTCGTTGTGGAGAAGAAAGCTCCCGTGGTGCCGATCACGCTTGCGGCGGTGGCTGCCATTGCAGCGGGGGCGTTCTTTTTGATGCGGCCCTCGAGCTCCGAGGTCAAGCCGTCTGCCTCGGCAGCGACGACCAACGCAAGTGCGGCGCGTCCGGGTTCGGATTCCAAAGGGGAATCGACAACGGTCGACCCCTCCTCGCTTTCAAAAACGCCCAGTCTGCAGGCGACTGCGACTACCAAGCCCACAGCAAATGCGGGCGACAAAGACAAAGATAAGAAGAAGGACGAGCCTGAGGAGGCCAAGAAAGATGAGCCCCCGGCTCCCGCCGTCTCTGTTGCGGTTGCGCCGCCTGTACCTTCGGGTTCATCGGGTACCCTCGACGACGAAATGCACAGAGCCGTCGGTGTGAAAAAGGAAGAGGCGGCGGGTGGAGCGAACGCGGGCGGAGGCGATCAAGGACCGGGAAATGTGCCGGCGCGTCCGTCGCAAGGCGCCGTGCAAGGTGCGCTTGGTGCAGTGCTTCCAGGTGCACGCGGGTGCCTGGGGCCCGATGATCCGATCGCGCGGGCGACGATCACGTTCGGCTCGAGCGGAGGGGTAACGGGTGTTGGGGTGAGCGGAGGATCCCCTGGATCCGAGGGGTGCATCCGTGGCGCTCTCATGCGCGCAAAGGTACCGCCGTTTTCGTCGCCGAGTTTTTCAACCGGCGTGACGATTCGTCCCAACTAAATCCCGTTTAGCGCTTCTCCGCGTCCACTCCCGAATCGGTTGCCATCCCGCACTGCTCCGGATGCCGTTTACACATCTCTTGCCATGCGCGCATGCGTCGCTCTTCGTTACGACGATGGTTGCCACATCCGCCACATCCGGGAGCGGCATCGTGAAAGCCGAGGGTTCCAAGTAGAAGAAGCGCGAATCCTGTGATTGCGCGGTAGGGCGCCTTCGGTCGTCCGTGCATAATCCACTAGAGGATAAAGGACCGAGCCGTACGCGTCCCGTTAATACATGCAATATGCAATCGACTCGCATTGACACAACGGCCGTCTACCCTTACAACCTCGCGCCTCACCGAGGACACCATGGTTTCATCGACCCAACAGCACGAGCGCATTCGCAAGCGCAAGCAAACGACCAGTGGCAAACGCAACAAGCGCACGCGCCGCAAGCTCGGTACGCCAAGCTTCCCCGTGCACGTTCCTGGGTACGATCCTAAGGCAGCAGACGCCCCGCCGAAGAAGGCCTAACTACCCGCACCCGTGCGGTATGCACGCGATGCACTCGTGGGGTGCATTTGTGCGATAGTTGCCGCGCCGTATGGCCGCTCCGCGCGTGCTTGCTACCCGATGGCTTCCGTACTCGAGTCCTGCGACCGTCGGTCGCGGGGTTGGGTGGCACTTTCTTTTTCTAGTGTGCATTCTTGGAGTCGGGGTCGCGCTGCTGAGCGGCGGGCTACGAGCATTGGCGAGCGTCGTTGATCGAAACGATGCAGTATACGCGCGATCCACCGACCAGTTCGTCGAGGAAGCTGCAACCGGCCCCTTTCGATCGCGCGTTGAACTTGCGTCTCCTTACTGCGAGGTCTTACGGGGCGAGTGGCGTAAGGGCTCCAAGGGCAAGTCGGTCTGGCGCTCGCTCGAAACTAGGTCGTTGCTTGCCACGGTCGTTGACGCGCGCGGAATGCAACTGCGCGTGTCGTGGTTCGACGTAGGGCCGTATCGA
>JAHFDX010000511.1 GCA_023248785.1 Myxococcales bacterium | reverse complement strand
GCCCTGAAGATATCGAATCTGCCCTTCCATTCGATGGCTCGACGCGATCAGGGGCGCGATGAACAGCTCGTGGAACTCGCCATCGAGTAGCCACCGATCAAGGAACACGTTGCCAAGCCCCATGGGCGCACGGCGGTACGATCGAGAGCTGAGCAACGCGCGAAAGGTCGCGTTCGATCCGGGCATATGAGACATGACCTGAAATGGAACAACCCAAGATGGGCGATGAAACGGCATCTCCGTGTTGATGAGTGCAAGTCGTTTTACGCGCGCAGCGTCAATCAGAGTGAGTTGCCTTGAGATCGTCGCGCCCGTGTCGTGGGCGAGAATGGAATAGGACGAAAGACCAAGTCGATCGACAAAAGCCTTCAATGCCGTGGCCTGGCCGCGAAATGAAAAATCGGTACGTCGCGTCCATGCCGTTTCGCCTGCGCCAAGAAGGTCTGGCACGTAACAGGTAAACCGCTCGCTCAAGGTCGGCAGTACCTTGCGATACGTCTTGCCATTGAGGGGCCAGCCGTGAACCAGCACAAGAGGGTCGCCGCTTCCGCATCGACGATATGCCATGCGCGCCGTGCCGACATCGACGAACTCGGGGGCGGATTGAAACAAGCTCATGCGGGTATGCATACGACACTGAGAGCCACGCTGCTATCGATACGCGCCCTGATATGAAGCGCCTTTTCGACGTGATCAAGCGCTGTACCGTCAAAAAATTTGGCCCCAAATGCGGCTTTTTGTTCGAAAACCAGGTGAGACGTTTTTTCTTCTACCCATGAAACGCCGGGAAAATAGGGCCCGTTCGTTCGTTCCGGCGCCGGAACGAAGCATTGAGCCCTAAAATGATGGGCGATCGCTCGGAGGTTCTCGGCTAAGAAGACTGCATGTCGAAAGCCATCGTTGTTCGAACTCATGAGAGCGTGACGAGCCAGGTGCACGCGCCCGTGCTCACCAAGAACGAGAAGAAGGTGCTCGCGGAAGCGCTACGGCTCGGCGAAGAAGCCGGTGACGCCATTGAAGATGCGCTCGTGTCGTACGGACGATGGATCCTCATCAACGTCTTCGACGACGATGCGGCATCTGCTCTCGAGACAAAGCGCGCCAATGCCGTGTGGCACGAGCTGGTTCGACGTGCGGGTGGCCCAACGCTGCGTCTGAGTCGCAAGTTGCTCTATGTGAGCGTGCAAATCGCAGCGCACGACAAACGCATTACCGACGAGGCGTGGCGCAAACTCGAGCCAGGTCGAAAAGAGATATTGCTTCCACTCGCGGATGAACGGGCCATGCGCAAAGCGGCGCAGCATGTCATGGCCATGAAGCTGACGCACCGGGCGACGCGCGCGTATGTCAAGGCGCTACGCGACGGGCAGTCGGGACCTCGTGCCGTGCGCCTTACGGCCAAGACCGTGGTGGCGCGGGTGCGCAGCTTTCGCGAAGTCTTCGCGGACGAAAGCGTGACGCGCCGGATCGCGGAGGTGTTTGCTTCCGCGAAGCCTGTCGAGCGGCAACAAGCGTTGCGCGAGCTGCGCGCGCTCGAACGCTGGGTTACCAAGGTACGCGAGCAACTTCAAAACTGAGCAAGGTTTACGCGCCCGCGAACGCGAGCAGGACGCGGACTTCGCCCCCTTTGTCGTCGAGGAGGATGAGTGCGTCTGCATCCGTATCGTCGTTGTTGTCCCAGTGGCACCGATACAGGCGCGCGCCCGCGGCTGCGCCCTTCAAAAAGGAGCTGACGAGCGCGGTCGCATTGGCTTCGAACGACCTGGCCTTCGCGGAGTTCTGTGGATCACCGTGGGAAGACACGTAGGCTTGAAAGTGCTTGAACCGCGAATGCGCTTTGCTGCGATCTATCACGCGGCAACCAATCGTCTCCACCTCGGGATCCCATTTCGCGTAGAAGCCGAGTGGCGTGTCATCCCCGGGCGCGCTTCCGTCCACGCGAAACATCATCTGATACGTGGCCTCGTTTCGGACGAAGTAGTGATTGAAGTTTGAATCAAAATCCGCAAACGAGTCGCGCGGCGCTTGGTAGACGGCCGCGTAGAACGAGTTGTTCTGGAAGGTGTTCGCCTCCGTCAGATCCTTGGCGAGTTTTTTGACCTCCTTGGAGACGGGTACGAACTTCGCGTCGACCCAATGCAGCTTCACGGCCTTGCCGGTTCCCGTGCCACGGAAATTTGCGACTGTGAGTGCGCTATCTGTCGATACGTCATTCGCATCGCCGACGGGGTCTCCCCCCCCGCCGCACGCAATCACCAGCATCATCCCCATAGCACCGAGAGCACCGAATGAACCCGCCGCTGACTTCTTCATGGCACTGCCCCTCCTCGCCGCCCGCGCGGCATGGAGCGGTAGCACATGATTGGAGGCACGCAATTCGAGGTCGGCTGACGCGCTGCATTGAGAGTGGCCGACGCTACCTCGCAAAACCGATTGCAGCCGTCGTCAGCACCCATGGTCCCGATCCACACGACGCCGACGCTTGACGCTCATACGTGAGCGCTGTGTCCGAGGTCATCTTGAGGAGCACGATGGATCCCGTTACGGCGGTGCCCATCCTGCCGTTGACGAACGTGTCGTAGCAATACGTTGTCCCGTCCGCTTTGACCTGCGAAAAGGTGCGGTTGACCTGCCCGGAGGTTGTCGGGGTAAACGCCACCACGTTGGTGTTGGAGTTCGTATCGGTCCCGATCCCAATCGCTTGCATCCCATCACGGAAATTATGCGGGGCGAGCGTAAGAACGTTGCGCTCGTCCATCGACGTTTGCCCGGGCAATACCCAAAGACCACGTGCCGTCGTAGGAAGATCGTGTTCCACGCTCCCGCACTTGGGCAGATCACTGCGACGAATTCCGTCCGTGTTGCCCAGATAGCCCTCCATCGTCGTCTTCGTGCTGCTCGTAAAATAGTCGAGGGGACACGCCGTCGTGCCATACGTTCTTTGGAGATCGACGTTGATAAACTTGAGAGTCACGCGCGTGTCGCGGGTGCCGAAGTCGAGGTTGTTGCTGGTGCCACCCTTTCCAATCAGGGTGCCCTTCGTGACCGGGATGTCGAGCCCATCGGCGATACAATTCTTGTAGAGTGTTCCGCTCGCGTTGGTGTCCACGCATCCGCGATTCCACGACGCAATTTTTGCCTCGATCGATGCGTCGAGCACGATGTGATCGTACCAAGAGATGATTTCCTTGCACGGTCCGAACTGCACTTGGAAATCGGTGTTGCCGTTCGACGCGTACGTCTTCTTGGTCACCGTCGTGATATGGACTTCGCTGGGCGCGTACGCTTGCTTCGTAGAGGTCGCGGAGTAGGCGTAATAGAGGTGATTCGTGGGCGCGGTATGCGTAACCGGATTGATGTTACCAAGCGGAGTGATGCTGATGAAGTCCGCCAGAGCCATAGGCAACGTGTCGAAGTAGGGGCCCGCGCCGCATGCAGGAAGCGTCGTCATCGATCCGCCGCCCTCGCGGTTTCCTCCATCGGAACTCGAACCTCCATCCCAGTAAACCCACGACCCCCCGTCGCTTTTCGGCCCTGAGTCAGGCGAAGGCGAACCGTCCCACGGCGTAGCGGAGCCCCCGTCGGTCGGCATCGATGCATCCGG
>JAHFDX010000510.1 GCA_023248785.1 Myxococcales bacterium | reverse complement strand
AGCTCCTTGCGCATCCTTCCTTCGGGACCGGTTCCTTCCGCGAAGAGAACGCCGGCATCTTGTTGCGTGCCGATTTGCATGAAGACACGGACAAGTGATTCGTACGTCAACGCATCGGCGAAGTCGGGCGAGCCAATGTCTGGATGCACCATGCTTGTGATGGTGTCGGCGGGAACGAAGCGAGCGAGCTGTTCGATCGTCTCCACAGGCTGTGCTGGACTGCCCTGATAACTCACGCGATCGCCGCGCGAAATGGCCCCGGTCGCAAGGGCCTCAACGAGTTTCGCGTAGGTGAGTGGTCCTAGGCGTGAGCCGTCGGCCAAATCAGCGAACGAGGGGGTCTCTTGATATTCGCCCGTGGGTCGCGAAAAATCATCGTCGACGTCGATGTCCACTTCGTCTGCTTCGAAGCTCCGACGCAGTGAACGAATGCTCTCGCGCACGGCGGCAATCGAATCGGACGACGCAGCAGAACGTGCCCAGTTAATGAGCGCTGCGAGTTCAATGCGCGTGGCGTTGGGATCGGCGCAGTAGGGGCCGAGCGCCCGGGCGAAAGATTCCGCTGATTCGTAACGTCCGGACGGACTTTTCGACAAGGCTGTCTCAAGAACGGTTATGAGACCTGAGGGAAATCGAACGCTCGCTTCGTGAAGGACGCTCAGATTGCAATCGCGAATCGCGAGCAACACCGCAAGTTGGCCGCTGCCCGAAAAAAGCGGGCTGCCAAGCAACATCTCTGCAAGAACGCTCCCCATGCTGAACAAATCGGCACGGTGATCGAACGGCTCGGCTGCCACTTGTTCCGGCGCGAGGTAGGCAAACTTGCCTTTGAGCATGGCGCTTCCCACGCTTCGCATGGTCATTCGACTCGCGCGCGCAATGCCGAAGTCTCCCAGCTTCACGTCACCGGCGGCTGAGAGATACACGTTCGACGGCGTGACATCGCGATGAATGATCCCGAGCAGGTTATGTTTTGCATCGCGCGCGTTATGGACGCCCGAGAGTGCCTCCAACAGGGCGCGTGCGATCCACACGGCCACGTGAACGGGAAGCGATTGTCCATCGTGATTGAGTCTGCGGAGGAGGCGATAGAGGTCAACGCCGTCGATGAATTCCATCGCAAGAAATGGCTCTCCACCGTCGTCGTGTCCTGATCCAAACACTTGAACAACATTCGGATGCGTGACGCATTTATGCAGACGAGCTTCGCGCTCGAACATGGTTCGCCCCTCAGCGTCCTGCATGAACTGTGGCAGCAACCGCTTCACGACAAGCTTCGGAGGCCAACTCGACGCTCCTTGTTGCGGGCGTGCCAGGTACACTTCCGCGGTGCCACCGACGGCGAGTCTTGCGTCGAGCCAAAAGGGACCAAACGCGACCGGCCCACCTTGGAGGGGGCTTGGGACGCCCCGTTGCGGCGGGCGATCGTCGCTCATAATGCTTGTGAGAATAAACGATTCCCTTCAACGTGGTGGGGACAATGACTAGCCGTCGGGCTCAGCCTTGGTTTGCAGATGCGCTTTTAGGGGCGCTCTTTGCGTGCGTGATCGCTTGTCTCTACGCGTGCGAAGGGTGTCGAAAACCACCTCCTCCAGTCGAGTCGCCCGCTGCCGATGCCAGAGGCGATGTCGGCGGCGACGTGGGCACCCCGACCGTGCGACTATACCTCCTGTCAAATGTGGCCGGCGCGCTTGAGCCGTGTGGTTGTTCGAAGGATCAGTTGGGCGGTATGGACCACATGGGCGCATTCGTGAGAAGCGAGAGCGCGAAGGCGCCCAACGCGATTCTGCTCTCTGCGGGCCCACTCTTTTTCATGGAGCGCGAACTTGCGACCGAGCGCGCCGACCAAGACAAGAGCAAGGCCGAGATCATCGCGGACACCGCGCGCGAACTCGGGCTAGTGGCTGCGGCGCTCGGTGAGAACGACTGGGTGGGGGGCGCTCCGTTTGCGCAGGCTTTGGCGCAACGAGCGGGTGTCCCTCTTGTTGAACAGACTTCGCACCTGCTCAAGGTCGTCAACAGTGTTTCTCTCGGCATTGTGGTTGTGGGACCGAAGCTGACGGAGGACGAAGCGGTTTCACGCGTGCGCACCGAAATCGACGCCGTGAAAAAGGAGGGGGCGCACGTTGTCATCGCGCTTGCCGCAACGGGTCGCGGAGAAGGGAAGCGTCTTGCCGATCGTTTTCCGGAGCTTGCGCTCGTTCTCATTGGCAAGCGCAGCATAGCGGGTGCACTAAACGACACGGCGCCCCCCGCCGAGCGCATTGCGGATCGGGTGCTTGTGATCGAGTCGGCGAATCACTTGCAAACGGTTGGCGTGCTGGACCTCTTTTTGCGCGACGGGCAGTACACGTTTGCGGACGCGACAGGTCTCGAGCGCGCCCAAAAACGGGCCGATCTCACGCGGCGCATGGACGACCTGCGTGTGACGATCGCGAACGCGAAGAAGGATCCAAAGGCGCGACCGTCCGACATTGCAGCGCGCGAGCAAGATCGTGAGCGCCTACGACGCGAACGCGACGCACTCGACGTGGCAAATCCCCCCCAAAAAGGCAGCTTCTTTCGCTTTACGATGCAGGAGGTCCGCGAAAAAATGGGGAGCGATGCCCGTACGCGCGAAGCGATGCTCGTGTACTACAAGAAGGTGAACGACGCGAACAAGGCGACCTTCGCGAATCGATTGCCACGCCCCGCAGAGATTGGGCAACCGAGTTACATCGGTGCTCTTGCGTGTGCATCTTGTCATGAACCCGCGAAGAAATTCTGGGACACGACCACTCACTCCCACGCGTACCAAACTCTGTCTTCGCAGTTCAAAGAATTCAATTTGGAGTGCGTAAATTGTCACGTGACAGGTTACGAAATGCCGGGTGGGAGCACGGTGACGCACGTCGAGCCGCTGAAGGACGTGCAGTGCGAAGTCTGTCACGGCCCAGGCTCAAAGCATCGCAGTAGCCCTACCGACCGAACGGCCATTGAACGAAGCCCGAAGGCGAGTGTGTGCCTTGCATGCCACCATCCGCCACACGTGGAGAAGTTCGACGTGGAGAGCAAGATGTCGCTGATTTTGGGACCGGGACACGGAAGAGGGAAGTAGACGGTCTACGTCTTCACGTGCACGTGCATCCAGTCGCTCCGAAAGTATGCGCCCCCATAGACGAACGCCCCCAGCGTGTTTGAAATGGCCACGCACATAAAAAGCTGATCGAGCGATCGATTGAAAGCAATGCCGACGAGGCACAGCGGAATCTGGATGCCCGCAATCAAGATGACGTCGATAAGCAAGGTTCGGCGCGTCGCTCCCGCGCCTGCCATGGCATTGCCGAGCGCGATTCCGATGCCAAGTGGCACGTACGAGGGCGCCACCATTCGGAGGTAACGAATCCCCACGTCGACAGCCGTAGGATCGTGACTAAAGAAGCTCAAGATTTCGCGCACGTTTGTGGCCAGGATCCAGAGCATCAGCAGATTCGTGATCCCGTCGTAGGCTGCGACATAGACACCGGACAGCTTGGCTCTCCGATAGTCGCGAGCTCCGATGTTCTGCCCAACAAACGTTTGCGCGGCGCTTCCCCAACCCATGGCAACAAATAGCGCAAGCGTGTCGATG
>JAHFDX010000025.1:6681-14488 GCA_023248785.1 Myxococcales bacterium | reverse complement strand
TTTACGTGCGCGCGCCAAGCCGTGGCGGGGCCTTGCCTGGTTCAGACTTCGGCGATACCGAATCGGCTTCCTTTGCATTGTCGCTGGCCGGTGCACTCGCCGTCATCTTCACTGCAACGAGGGCTGCGACGCCCCCCACAGATCCGATGAAAAGAAGAGTGCCCAGAGCGGCACTTCCCGCCCAGAGAAACGTCTTGCGAATAAGAGAGCCTTCATCAAGTGAATCCATGACGTGTGACCTTTGGCCTGTAGTGGGCGTGAAGTGGGCTTATTTAACGTGGTAGTCGAGGTTCTGTGTCTTGCCGTTGCGCTGAACGGAGACGGTGAAGTTCGGTGCGGAGCGCAACCTGCCATACGCTTCAAGCGCACCTTCGGGACCCGACACGTCAATCCCGTTGACCTTTTGCAAGACGTCGCCCTGCTCGAATCCGAGATTTCCAAGAAGCGTATCGGGACGCACGCCAAAGAGTTTTTGGCCAATGACTTTCCCCGAATCGTCCTTTTGAGGCTGGCTTCGCGCGTACTTCAGCAAGTCGGCTTGTTGCTCAAAGATTTTATCGAGCGCACTTCGGTCGACGTTGAACTCCGTCGCTGACAGTCGCTGGATGCCTTTCGAAATGTCTTGTGGGACGCCGCCTCGACTCGGATGCGGCGGCTCCTTGATAGCAGGCGCTATCGATGCAGTCGCCGCAGCGGGAGCCACCACGGGCGGTTGATAGAGCAAGCTCTGGCAACGCTGCGAACCGTTCATCAACCACACGCGATCCCAGCCGATAAATTGCACGGTCTTGCCGGAGACTTCTCCACCTCGTCGTCGAAGCATCGGTTTTTCTCCCGCCTGCAGCGACGCGAACGAGTAATCGGGGTCCGTCGACGCAGCGATGACGAGAACCTTCACGCCGTCGCATGACGGATCGTTCATCGGATCGCTGGTGTCGATCGGCGGCCCTGCGTCTTCCTCTGGCCCAGGCGGTGGCTTATTGAGCGGGCCTGTCACCGAATCAAACGGGTTGCGACGCAAGATGGCTTCCGCACTCGTCGCCTTGCTCACGGTTGCTTGGGTGAGCGTCGCTGGAATCGGCGGCCCAGGCGGCGCTTGTGCGGACGCCGAACCACCCGCAGCGTATTGCGTGGCAAAGCAACTCGTGACCGCTTGCGCAGAGAAGAACGCAACTCCTACGGTTCCGAATCCCGTCACAACCCAAAAGTGTTTACGTAAGAGCCGATCGAATACCATGCGTCACCTCGAACAGTAGCGAGGCCCGTGCCAATCGCTTTTCCATGGGAAATGATGGGCAATGGTAAACCGGAGCACCGAAAAACTCGACATCGTGGCGAAGTAGGTCCGAGGGTCGAGTCGGGACTGACAAATTGACAAACACTCACCATGTCATTCTTCCGGAGGGGCCTCACGATTCGTCTGCCGAGTGTCCGTCGAGTTTGCGGTAGATGGTGCGGGTGGAGATCCCAAGCAGTTGCGCGGCAAGCGATTTGTCGCCTTTGGCGTAGCGCAACGTTTCCTTGATTACACGTTGTTCAATTTCGTCGAGCGGCGTCCCCACCGCAAACGAAAATTCAACAGGCATCGTTTGCGACGCGCGCACGATCGATTCGGGCAGGTCTACCTCAGTCAACACCTCACCGCGCGAAAGGACGACAGCTCGTTCGATCACGTTCTCAAGTTCGCGCACGTTGCCGGGAAACGCGTAGTCGAGCAAGCGATCCAGTGCAGACTGCGATGGACTCATCCGAGGCTTGCGGTTCTTCGCGCAATATAGACCCAAGAAGTGGTCCACCAACAACGCGATGTCTTCGCGCCTTGCTCGCAGCGGTGGTGCAGTGATGGCAATGACATTGAGGCGATAGAACAGGTCTTCGCGAAATCGCCCTGCTCCCACTTCCGCCTCGAGATCACGATTGGTCGCTGCGACGATGCGTGCATCGGTACGCACAACGCGACCGCCGAGCGGCTCGTACTCCCCTTCCTGAAGGACGCGCAAGAGCTTGACTTGCACCTGCGGCGTGAGCTCGCCAATCTCATCAAGGAAGAGAGTGCCGCCTTGGGCGCGCGCGAATCGTCCGTCCTTTCGTGCGACAGCCCCTGTGAAAGCGCCGCGCTCGTGGCCAAAGAGTTCGCTCTCAAGAATCGTTTCCGGAATCGCGGCACAGTTTACCGCGATAAATGCGCCCTTTCGGCCGCTTCGATCGTGGATGGTGCGTGCAATGAGCTCTTTGCCGGTTCCACTTTCACCGAGTACAAGAACGGTCGCGGCGCTTGGCGCGGCTTGCGACGCGACGTCGATCACTCGACGAAGCGCGGGAGACGCGCCGACGATTTCGCGATTCGACAATCTCTTGAGTTCATTCTTGAGTGACTGGTTTTCTTGAACCAGACGTTGACGCTCAGCCGCCTGCCGAACGCTCTTCACAATGTTCACCCGCTTCAACGGTTTCTCGACGAAGTCGTACGCGCCATCGCGCATCGCTTGCACCGCGGATTCGACCGTACCGAAGGCGGTCATGAGCACGACCTCGACTGCAGGGCTTACTTGCTTGATAGCCTTGAGAAGATCGAGACCACTGGTGCCAGGCATCGAGACGTCTGACACAACGACGTGTATGCGATGTGTGCGAACCATCTCAAGTGCGCTCTTCGCCTCGAATGCAGTGAGCACGCGCATGCCTTCACGCACAAAGATGCGCTCGATGGACTCGACATTCGATCGTTCGTCGTCAACCACAAGCACGGTAACGGCGTCGCCTTCGATCGGCGGCTTGCTCTCGACGA
This sequence comes from Myxococcales bacterium, assembly GCA_023248785.1. Taxonomy (GTDB): domain Bacteria; phylum Myxococcota_A; class Polyangia; order Polyangiales; family Polyangiaceae; genus JAHFDX01. The sequence continues at coordinate 11,700 of JAHFDX010000025.1, read as the reverse complement.
TCATGGGCTATCGAACCAACTTTGAAACCGCCTTGAACGCTTCGGTGCCTGCTCGTTCAAGCCAGTCGAAGAGAATCGTCTCTGTTGGCATGACGAACGCACCCGCTCGTTCGGAGAGAGAGAGCCCGAGGGTGCGGTGATCGTCTCGTCGGGACGCAACGGCATCCGCAAGGACAAACACACGGTGGTTACGGCGCACGAGCTCACGCGCGGTTTGAAACACGCATACGTGCGTCTCCATTCCAACGACGATCACATCACGAGGTGCCGCTGCCGCAATGGCTTGCGCGACACGAGGTTCGCCACATGCATCGAACGTGAGCTTGTCGATGGGCTCGATCCCTCGTTGATGGAGTGCGTCTCGGATGGGGCCAATTGTCGGGCCAAGACCTTTGGGATATTGCTCGGTCGCCAACGTGGAAATGCCAAGAATTTTGGCTGCTTCAAGCAACGCGAGTGTATTCGGAACAAGACGCTCCATCGTGGCGGGGGGCATGGCATTCGCAAGACGCTCTTGAACGTCGACGACAAGAACGAGGGAGTGTGCTGGAAGTGAACGTTCCATGGTGAACGGGCCTACCTTGCGCTGCGAAGGTTGAGTTCCGGACGAAACGACCGCAGGAATGATCTCAGGTCGCGTTTCACGTCGAAATACACCGTGGCGCGCGCAACTTCGGCACCGCCGTCGTCATACAAGCTGGCGGGCAACGTTGTCATCGTGACAACCGGGTCGAGCACCGAAATGTCTTTCTGGCCTCGAAATTCGTAGGTTCTCCCATCCTTACCCGCAAACGTGAATCGATAAGGCAGTCTGCGTTCGTCGAGCAGCGTGAGTCGAAGGGTTCCGTTAAGAGGTGCCTGCTCCGCGAGTCCTTCTGCGTCGACATGACCGTCCACGTCGCACGTCTTGTCGACTAGAAACCGCCGAAGATGCCCCGCCCGCGCTGAAAGCGAGAAGACGAGCGACTTTTCCTCCATTGGTTGTTTGAGCCAATAAAAGTGACCTCGCATCGTCTCCCGAAATGAAAATCCGATCATGCCTTGGTCTCCAAAGGTGCGTCCCCGCGTGGCCCACCAGGTGGGTAGACAACAAGTCGCTCGACTACGTGGCCGCTCGCCGCGGCGTCGGCAATCGCATCAACATCCGCCAGCGTAACGTGACCATACGCCACGTGCTCAGGTTCTTGAACGACGGAGGCACCAATTTCGCAAAGATCGAGACACCCCGACGCGCATGCACGTACGACGTTCGCGACCCCGCGCGCAGCGAGAGCCTTCTTCAAGGCATCGACCAAGGCCTCCGACCCCTTTTCGGCGCATGAACCCTTGGGATGCCCATCGGGCCGTCGATTGGTGCAAATGAACAGGTAACGGGAGCGGTGCGGCACAATCCATCGTTGTCGCGTTGCTGGGGAGATTGTCAACGCGTAATGTGCGCCTCATGAGTGGGAAGAACCGATTGTGCGCCAACATGCTCGCTGCCTTCGCGGTGGCAATGATCCACTGCGGAGGGGGTAGCGACGTGCTTCCACCACCCCCTCCTCCGCCGCCGGCCCCCCCGCCCCCACCCATCGCATCTGTAGAAACGAAGGTTCCCGAACCTCCCCCTCCTCCCCCCGAACCCCCGCAGCCCGCCGTAACCTTAGAGCTTGGCGAAGCGAGCCCGACTCCGCCGAAGCCAACGCCCGTCGTGCGCATCACCGCACCTGCACGGGGCGCGACCATCGATCCGAAGAAAACAGCGGATTTCGCAATCAAGCTCGACGTAAAAAATTGGAAGACCGCACCGAGCGACGCACACGTCCACCTCATCCTCGACAATAGGCCGTACAAACCGATTTACGACACCAAGTCGCCCATCAAGATGAAAGAACTCTTGGGCAACGATGAGCTCACGTCGGGACGCCACACCCTTGTTGCGTTTCCGAGTCGGGCGAACCATGAATCGGTAAAAACGCCGGGCGCCGTTGCCATTGTCGACTTTTGGGTAGGGAAGAAAGAAAAAGTAAAAGTCGATGTTACAAAACAGCCTCGGCTCATCTACAGCCGCCCAAAGGGAGAGTACAAGGGCGATATGGCAACGCGCGTGCTCGTCGATTTTCAGCTGCTCAATGTGGAGCTCGCCGAAGGAAAATCGCGCGTGCACATCAGCGTAGAAGGACCGGGCATTGACGGTTCGCTCTCGAAGACCACTTCGTCCTTTGGCGCTCCGTACTACCTCGAGCATCTCCGCAAAGGTGACTACACGCTAAAGCTCGAACTTGTGGACCAAGACGACAAGCCCGTGGACGGCGATTGGAACAGTACCACACGAACCATTCACACCGAACCCGAAGACCACGAAAGCGCTGCCCCACACGCTCATTAAGTTCCGCCTGTGTTGCTCCTTCTCCATATCGCCCTGAGCGCTCACCTGTTCGTCGCGGTCCAGTCGGCGAAGCAGTTTTCGCGCGTGGGCTACGCCGCCAACAGCACATTTTGGTACGGCGCTTCGGTCGCAATTCACACGGGGGCTTTGGCCGCAGCAGGCTCGATACACGGCCCGTTGGCAATGCACGCCGTTCGCTTTCTCGACGCAGCAGGTCTCATCGGAGCAGCAGTCGCCTTGGGCGTTCTGTCGCTCAACCCGGGAGTCGCACGGCCAGGTGCGATTCGCGGTTCGACATTCGTCGCAGCGGGTCTCGCAGCACTTACGCTCGGGACCATTCATGCGACGGGGATGTGGAATCCTGCCTCCGTCAACGACGTTGAGGCGGCGCTGTGGCTCGTCGGGTCAATGATCACGGTGGTCAATGTCCTTCGCGCGCGCATCGATCCCGAATATGAACCAATATGGTTACATTTAGGCACGCTTGCGAATGCGGCCATTGCCCTTCGCGATATGGTGGAAGCCATGCAGGGCGGGACGACCATGTGGCGACCTGTCGGATTTCTCTTCGCCCTCTTTGCGTTCACTCTCATCCGGGCGTCCGAGCACACGGTCAATTCGTTTCGCGTTCAAAAGCAATCCGCCGCGCCGGCAGCCCGCGCCGCCGAGCTCGAAGCACTGAACCGTGATTTGCAGGCAGCCAAAGAGGAGATCGGGCGTACGCACGAGCTTGCTGCGGTCGGCGAGCTCGCGGCGGTTATCGCGCACGAGGTGAGAAATCCGCTGGCCGTGATTTCGAATGCCGTTGCAGGCTTGCGAAAGCCGTTGCCGAAAGCCGACCACGAAATGTTGCTCGCGATCGTCGACGAGGAAACGCATCGACTCAATCGCATTGTTACCGATCTCTTGAGATATGCACGGCCCATCAATTTGCAACAAGACGAGATCGATTTATCGGAGCTGCTCGAGCGCGTGCTTTACACGTACAGAACGAACCCCGGGCTTGCCATCACTCTGGAAGTAAACGGCAAGCATCCGCATGTATTTGGAGACCCGACGCTTCTGAGGCAGGTTTTTGATAATCTCTGTGAAAACGCGACCCAAGCCATGAGCGGGAACGGCGAGCTGCGAATTCGCGTTGAAGCCAACGACGATGAAGTCAGCGTCATCATCACGGACTCAGGGGTTGGCATGGACACGCAAATCCTACGGCGCGCGAAAGATCCTTTCTTCACCACCCGGCCAAGCGGCACTGGGCTCGGGCTTGCAATTGTTGAACGCATCGTGGAAGCGCACACAGGTACGTTCACGATCGCAAGCCACCCGGGCGAAGGGACAACGGTGCGTGTATCCATTTCTCAGCGCGCCCGCCAAAATTCGACCCCGGTTACCCTGCGGCGGACCTCCGTTCGCAGCGAGACTCAACCTCAGTCATGACCAAGCGAAGAGACCTCGTCGATCTCGACAAGAGGTACGTGTGGCGTCCGTACACGGAGATGGGGCACTACCAAACCTCGGGCGATCCGATTGTGGTCGCTTCCGGGGAGCGGGTTTGGCTTTACGACGTGAGTGGCGTTCGTTACTTCGACGCCTGTTCATCATGGTGGACAGCGGCACTCGGACACCAACATCCCCGGCTCGTTCGGGCACTGACCGAGCAGGCGGAGAAGCTTGCTCACTGCGCCTATGCGGGGGTTGCTCACGAGCCCGCCGTTCGGCTTGCGAAAGAACTACTGGACACGCTGCCATCCGGGCTCGCGCGCGTCTTTTATACTGACAACGGTTCTACTTCTGTGGAGGTCGCAGTCAAAGCGGTCGCTCAGTTTTGGCATCAAAACGGCCACCCAAAGAAACAGCGATTTGTATCCCTCGAGGGTGCATTTCACGGGGAAACGCTCGCGCCAACAAGTTTGGGCGGAATCGAAGTTTTTCGCCGGCCCTTCGGAGGACTTATTTTTGATTGTGTACGTGTGTCGTCGCCCGCCGATGGCGGCCATGCGCGTGCGTTCTCCGAACTTGAGCAGCTACTTCGCTGTGAGCACGAAACGCTCGCCGGATGCGTCATCGAACCGCTTGTTCAGGGCGCCGCGGGCATGAAGATGTATCCAGCGGCGTACGTGAAGGATCTCGCAGAGGTCTGTCGCAAGCACGATGTGTTCTTGATCGTCGACGAAGTATTCACCGGTCTCGGACGCACCGGAGCCATGTGGGCACTAGACCATGCCGACGTCCAAGCCGACGTCGTGTGCGTGGGCAAAGCGTTCTCCTCCATCGTGCCGATGGGTGCGGCGATATTTAGCGAGCGAGTCTTTAACGGCTTCATGGGCTCGGGTGAACGCGCGCTTCTGTACGGGCACACGTTTTACGGCAATCCAATCGGCGCCAGCATTGCGAGAGAAGTGCTAGCAACCCTTCGCGAGGAAAAAGTCGTCGAGCGCGCGCAACCTATGATGCAGCGGCTCAATCAGCGTTTCCTTCGCATGAATCAACTACCCCGTGTTTCCGGCGCACGCGCGCTGGGCATGATCGGCGCGTTTGATCTCTCGGGGAGCGACGCCTCTATAGGCGACGAGACTGACAGCTATCTCCGTACCGCCGGCTGGCTCGTGGCCGACAAAGCGCGAGAGCGTGGCGTGTACTTGAGGCCTCTT
>JAHFDX010000025.1:0-6671 GCA_023248785.1 Myxococcales bacterium | reverse complement strand
GAAACACTATCTACGTTTGCCCACCACTGATTACGACGCTCGATGAAGTGGACTGGCTCTGCGACGCCCTCGAAGACAGCGTGCGAGCTGCATTCGCCTTGTAATCCGAAGTCACTCGACGACGATACTGCTCTTGTACATGGCCATACCGCACTGAAACGTATACGTCTTCGACACGTCGGCGGGAACCGGCACGCTCACCGGCTTGTTGAGAGGCAGGGGCACTTTTACGTTCAGTTCTGGGAACACAACGTCACGCGCGCATGTTTCGTCACTTGTGCGCGTGAACGTGATTTGCGTCTTCGTACCAGGCGCCCCCAGGGGAATCGTAACTTTGCTTGGCACAAATCCGCGATCATTCGCAACCACACACGTCGGGCACTGTGCGGCCTCCGAGCCACGCTTGCAGCCGCTTTCCGCGGTCGTTGTCATGGCCAAAGCGCCGATGGCGAAAATCCACTTCATCCTTCACCTATGCCAGGGGAAGGCACCGTTCGCAACATTGGCGCTCTGCGGTTTACCCGGCGCGGCCTGACCAAAGAACGTTCTCCTCGCGAGAACCACACGTGGCAATGAGCCACACGGTGTTACCTTCGGCGGCGAGATCTCGGACTTGGCAACCAGGCTCGTGCCATACGCGCTTCCACTCGCCGGACGCTTGGCGCGACCAGAGTGATCTCTCGTCTTGCCTTGTGACCCAGGTGCTCCCGTCGATAGCGGTGTCGACGAGCAATCCCCCTTTTGCAACTTCTTCATCGTATACAAATTTCGCACGCTGAAGTGGCGTAGGCAGCGTCAGTGCGGTCCAGTGGTCGCCATCGAAAATCGCTTGATACGCGAAGCGTGCGTAAGCCGTTTCGTCGGTCGAACGGTGTGGCAACGAGCATTCAAGCGTCAGGTACGCACCCGATTGGGTGGGACGGAAGGCATCGTAAGAAGCTGCTTGCGTGACCCCTCCAGGAACATTCGGCAGCAACGGATGCAGGACCTTGGTCCCGTCCCAATAGACCGTTTCAGGACCGCGCTTGCCACGGTACCGAAAACCAAGAATCGAGGACCGATCCTTCATGCCACCAATGTTCGTCACTGCGTCGAAACCTGTACCCATGGGCAGCGTGACCGTCGTGTGTTCCGCGTTCCGAAAGCCGCCGCCGTTCTCATAGCTAACGAGCGCTCCAGTCGGGGTTTGCAGCCAAAGCCACGGGTAGTAGTTCGCGTTCGATGAGACGAGGAGAGAAGCCCGGCGATCGCCACGGCCAAGTCGCCACAGGTTTGGGACATTGGCGCGATCAGCCCATTCTTGAGTCTGGAGATACATCGCTCCGGAACTCGCGTCGCCGAAAATGTTGGACACGAGTCGATGATTACTCGGCAGGGTCGAAAACAAACGCTCCACGCCTGCATCTCGCTTCGCCCCATCGGGTGTGAGTCTACTCACCCATGTGCCCTCTGGGTTTGCGGCAAGCAACCCCCCAAAGCGCACAAAATGTAACCCTTTGCGATCCGTATGGACGCGTTGCCAAGCAGACGCCGCAACATCGGGGATGTGCGTTCTGCCGTGGGTAAGCTTCGCCTTGTGTCTATGCCGATGCGGACGTGCGTCCGACGAACTGCTCGCACACGTGAGTGCGACTGCCACGAGACCTAAATAAGCTGAGAAGCGCATGCGCCGAACCCTAACCCAGACAGCTCAAGAAAAACACTTCGTGCCGCGGCCGTGGTCGCAGAAGGTCGGGAGCAACATCGCGATCGTCACTCATCCACATTCAGCAACTCCGCCGACACGATCCGATTCATCGTGTGCTTCACCACACACGCACGTCGCGTACTTCCAACCGAATCGCGAACAAAAATCTCCCCCGGCTTACCTTCCACGCGAGGCATCTCATCCGCGCCCAACGCTGCCGAGCGAGCCTTCAGGATGACCGCGTCCGGCACCCCGCCAATCTCCACATTCTCACAGAACGCGCGAACCTGGCGGGCGCGCGCCTTCGCCCTGCGATCGCCGAGGTAGGAAATCCCAGCCAGACCTATGATGGGTATGATGATGAACCACCACTTTCGAGGCTTCACCCGGGGAGCGGTAACGTAAGTCGTTCACACCTGCAAGCCTCGGATATTCTGGATTCGCATGAGCGACGAAGAACTCACCTACGAGATGCTGTGGGACTGCAAGTTCTGCGGTCAGAAAAAACTGTTGGGGCTCACGCACCGCTGTTGCGCAAACTGCGGAGCGCCCCAGGATCCGGCAGCTCGCTATTTTCCACCGGACGAGGAAAAAGTAGCGGTGCAAAATCACGAGTACGCCGGAGCGGATGTGACGTGCCCCGCGTGCAAAGCGAGCACTTCACAGCGCGCAAAGTGTTGTACGCAGTGCGGCAGTCCGCTGGACAAGGGCATCGCCGTTCAAACACGGCAAGAGCAAGTCCGCGACGAGCACGCGCAATTTGTAGCGGAGACCTCGAAGGCCGCACGCCGCGAGTTCGGTGGTCAAGGAGCACCACCTCCAGCAGCACCACTTCCCGTTGAGAGTAAGGCATCGGGTAAAAGTTGGATTCTCGCACTCGTCGCGGCAGCGGCCCTTTTGATGGTGGGCCTCCTCATCGTTGTGGTTGTGTGGAAGCGAGGCGCGAGCATTGAGGTTGCGAAAGTAGCCTGGGAGCGAAGCGTCGACGTTGAGACCATGACGCTCGACCGTCGCTCGGCGTGGTGCAATGAACTGCCCGCCGGATCGCGCGAGCTTTCACGTCGCAAAGAACAACACGGCACAGACAAAGTCGAGGACGGCAAGGATTGCAAAGTCAAGCGCAAGGACAAGGGGGACGGTACCTACAAAGAATCGAAAGAATGCACGCCCCGTTACAAAGATGTTCCGAAGATGGACGACAAATGCGATTTCGAGGCAGCTACTTGGAAAAAATCGCGCACGCTAAAGCAAAATGGGGGCCCGGCGGACGCGCCCTCCTGGCCTAAGGTGGAACTCACGCGCCCAGGAAGTTGCATGGGATGCGAGCGCGAGGGGGCACGCGCGGAAGCGTATAATGTAACTCTTGTGGATATAAAAAGCCGTTCGGAGGACACTTGCGCGTTCCCAGAAAACAAGTGGCGGGCGTTCAAGGTCGGGATGAAACTCGACGCAAAAAAACGGGTGATGACGGGTGGGCTCGACTGCGACAGTATCGTCGCCAAGCCGTAGGCAAACCATAGGCAAACCGTAGTACAGAGCGCCAGAATCTGTTGCCACGTGGCGAACGAGCGTACGATTCTCTCATGCGAATTCACCCCGCCGCCGTCGCGGTCGCCTTCGTCTGTTCATGTTCAAAAGGCTCCAGCACTGGTTCCTTCGACGGAACCCTGACGAAGCTTGCGATTGAAGTCGACTACGCAACCAATGCCCAACCAGCCTCCGCTGCCGACGGGACCGTCTATGACCTGGTGCGTGCGAATATCGGGCGCTTGTACCAGGGCACAAACGTCACCGTCGATATCCCCTCGGCAGTGAGTTCACTCGAAGAGCTCAAAGACGTAACGGGCCAGGACTTCACAGGCGATCAACTACAAGCCATTGCCGCCAAACACCGTAGTCAAACGTCGAGCTCAACGACATTAGCGTTCTACGTCGTGTACGTGGACGGCTATTACAACGACGGAACCCAAACGCGCAAAGACGTCCTTGGTGTTTCGATCGGCAATACGGGAGTCATTGGGATGTTTGCACCGGTCATCAAAGAGGTTGGCGCAGGGGGGCGGTTGCCCACACAAACGCAACGATTCGCGAGCGAAACGACGCTCATTCACGAGATTTCTCACGCAATTGGCCTCGTAAACAACGGTGTTGAGCTCACCTCAGCCCATCAAGACAGTGCGAATGGCAAGCACTGCACAAGCACAGAATGCATCATGTATTACACGAACGAATCAACCAACTCGCTCCGAGACTTCGTGATTCGAGTGGTTCGCGACGGCAACACAGTTCTCTTTGATTCCGCGTGTCTTGCCGACATCGACAACGCCCACGCGAAGAAATGATGGCGCCTCCTTCCGCGAAAGGTTTCTTCACGGGTTTTATTTCAACAAGACCCGTCGTTTTCTAGACCTATCGAACACGTTATGATTTGTGCTTAAATTGGAATGTTCGAAATTCCAATCGCGAATAGATCATGAGCAAAGCGTGGGTGTTTCTGACAGGCGCTGATGCAACACACGATGGGCTCTTGAATGAGCTGGCGCTCGCAATAGGAAAACGAGAGCGCACCGTCGTAGCGGATCTGAACGAAGGGGCATCAGCATTTAATGACGTTGACACGTTGATCGCGTCCGTTGGCATCGAAGCTTTTGTTTCGTTCGAAGGGCTCGGCCTGCAGATGCGCCTGGGCGATGCACCGGTTTTCGCCGCGCTTGGAGTCCCGCTTGTCACGCTGCTTTTGGAACCACCTTATTACTACCCGCGCATGCTACTCGAACCGCGCACAGACGTGGCTGCAGCCTGGTTCACTCATGCGCAGGCAATCCAGGCAAGACAGCTCTCGCTTGGCTCAATGACTCGCGTTGGGCTCACACCTTGGGCGATTCCGTGTTCGGACAATCGTGGTCCGATCCACGAGCCGCGCTTTGATTATGTCGTTCGCGCAAACTACACACCCGCTGAAGAGTTCGCGCTTGTAAGCGCACCGCTCGAGGCAGGCATTCAAGTCGTGACAACCGAACTGCGCAAGAGGTTGGTCGAGCCTGGCACCGACGCGCTTGTTGAGTTCGATAGCCTCTGGGATCGGTACGGCGTTCCGCACGTTGCCGCGACAGACAAGCGCACCTATCCGATTCTTGTCGCGCTGCAGGAGTTCGCCCGCCATGAGCGTCTCCTCCAATGGCTCATCGCCCTTCCGGGCGCTTCGAAGGTAGCGATGATCGGCTCTGGTTGGGAAAAGCTCGATTCGAGTGTTCCCGTCAAGGCGGATGTCCAAGTGTTTAATGTAACCTCCGCGGTTGATACGTGCGACGTGATCGAGTCCGCGCGGTGTTACCTCGATCTCGATACTGCGCCAACGTTTCTCGTGGCGCGCGACCTGGAACTGGCACGAGCGGCAGGTCGTCAAACTCAGTCGTCGTTACCACGTGATGGTACCGTTTCCCCGAGCGCGTTTTTTGAGGAGCTGCGTTACGTCACCGACGCGACGCGGGTCGTTCGGTCATTTCGCGAAGTTACCTCGAAGAAGGCTGGACCGTGAGTAGCCGCATCGTCGTATTGCGGGGGAAAACTCAGGGTGCACTAAATCGCGTTATCATTTCAGTGATTGAGAGCTGCAAGACCACAGGACTCGACGTCACCGAATACGATCTAGTGAAGGACCCGGAAGGCTCCGGGGTCATTCAAGACCTTCAACGCGGAAGCGTTCTTTGCTGCTTTAGCTTTCACGGCATCGGGATGTACCTACGGCATGAGGGGTCGAGCGCCTACCCGCACTTTCGCGTGCCCTTGGTCACCGCACTCGGATCGCACCCATTGCACGCGCATGCAAGCGTGCGAAGTGCGACCGCCTTCTCGGCATTTCTCGTCGCTTCGGAATCGCATCAAGCGGATGCGCGCACCATGATGACGGCTCCCCACGTTTCGCTCGTAACTCCGCTCGCGAAAGTACACTCACGCCACACCCCAAGCCCGTGGGAAAAGCGCCCAATACAGTTACAATTCCTCGGGACCGGTGATTTTCGGGCGCCTTCACTCCTCCAGCAGCTTGACGTACCGATTTCGCTCAAACGTATTTTGACGCGCGCAGTCGATCGCACTCTGGAGACCTCCGCAACGGCATGGCAGGCCGCACGGCAAGAGTTCGTTGAAGCAGGCTTCCATCTGCCGAGCATTCCGCCGGAAGATTTAGCAAAGTGGGCGCGTGAGATTGATACGTTTGCGCGCGCCGAGCGAACACGTAGGCTTGTGCGCGGAATCCAGCGTTTTCCCCTCGTTTTGCAAGGACCCCGTTGGTCGGACACGGTGGGCAAACAAGGCAACGTCACGCTCGTGAACAACGGCGCTCAGGATGCGGCGCTTGCGATGAATGAAACGCAGGTTGCACTTCACCTCTCGCCTTGTCCCGAGTTTGCCGTCCACGACCGAATGCTGACCGCCATGGCGCAACGAACCACGGTACTCGCAGCACACACGCCAGCTCTGACACGTGTTTTTGGAGACTCGAACGCCATTCGCATGTTCACTCTTCCGACAGCAAACACACTTCCGGGGTCGCTTGACGACTGGCTCTTCGATTTATTCACCAACAGAGCCAGTCTGGAGGCCACCGCAGAAGCCGGTTTCGGATGGAACAATGCGATTCCCGATGACTACTTTGGATCGAAAATCGTCGAAGCTGTGAAAGCGTTTTGGGCGCACCGTTCGCTCTGGGGCCCGGAGGAAACGGGAAGCTAAACCTCGTTTCGTTTGACTTCGGCGGTCCCAAAGGTAAGAGTCGCCTCCCTTTCGGGGCGTAGCGCAGCCTGGTAGCGCACCTGGTTCGGGACCAGGGGGTCGGAGGTTCAAATCCTCTCGCCCCGACAAGTAACGCCATCTCATTTTCCAACCCCATGTCATTCTGAGCGAAGCGAAGAACCCCCCGTCACATCGGGGGTTCCTCGACTTCGCTCCCGCGTTTGTACAGGAAAGATCACATCCCGGTGTA
>JAHFDX010000509.1 GCA_023248785.1 Myxococcales bacterium | reverse complement strand
ACTCGGAGAGCAATTTTTGGCCGTTGAACCCGGAACGCCAAGTTCTCCAGAGCTTGGTGAAAACGCGGAAGTCGATGGCGTTGGCCCCCCACGCCTCGATTTGTTCTTGGCCAAGGCGTACGAGCTCCTGGACACGACCGTGTCCGGCTTGCGCAATAATCGCGAGCTCTTGAGCGACATCGCAAACAACACCGCGGGTCTTCTGAAGGGCCTCAACAATCTCGTTACCGAGAACAAAGATCGCGTGAACCGGATCGCGCAGAACTTCGAAACGCTGAGCCAAGAAGCCGTCACCCTCACGCAGAACGCAAGGCGCAATTACGTCGACAATCCAAAATTGCTCCGCACCATCGACAACGTTGAAAATGTAACAAGCGAGTTACGAAAAGACGCAGGCCCTTTGCTTAAGGACACAAAGGAAGCCATCGCGAACTTGAATCGCGCGTCGGCCGCGATTGGGGATCCGAAGGAAGTTGAGAAGCTCAAGAAAACACTGGAGGACGTGGCCCAGCTCGCCTCAAGAGCCAATGCGATGGCAAGCGACGCGCAAACGATCGTCGCGCACATCAAAAAGGGCAAAGGCACCGTCGGGGCGCTCGTGATGGACGAGGAAATTTACGACGACATGCAAGAGATGGTGCGCGACCTCAAGCACAATCCTTGGAAGTTCTTGTGGAAGAATTGAGTCACCCCAGCGTCACAAGGACATCGCCCTCATTCACAGCCTGTGCCTCGGTGACGTGAATTTTCTCTATTTTGCCCGCGTTCGGGGCCTCGAGGGGCATCTCCATTTTCATGGATTCCAGGATCACGAGAACATGGCCCTCGGCTACCTGTTCGCCCTCTTTGACCTCAATTTTCCAGACTGTTCCCGTAATGTGAGCGCACACTTGCGTCGGCATGGCCGCCAAACTACCCGAGCGGGCCGCTCGGACCCAAGCTTCTTCGTTTCAAGAGCGTCGAATGGCTCAAGATGAAGGGTTTGCACACACAGGCTAATCTTACTACTCTCTCGCCCGGCAACCGTGGGAAGGCTATCCCTCCTGTTGGGAACACTCCTGCTAGAAACAACAGCCGGGTTTTCGTTGAGGATACAAGCATGGCGGAACGACCAGAATCGTCTGTAATGGCCTCGATTCAGGACATCCTGAAGGATGCCCAAACACGCGAGGAAGAAGAAAAACTCGCAGCTCAGCGGCTTGCCGAAGCTGAAGAGCAGGCCCGGATCGAAGCTGTTCACAAGCAGCAAGAGGCGGAAGAGGCCCGCATGCGCTCCGAAGAAGAGGAGCGCCAGCGCCGTGCCTTTGATGAGCAGAAGCGCCAAGCCGAGCTTGCCGCCTTGCAAGAGGCGAAAATTCAAAGCGCCAAAATTGAAGCGGAAGCCTCCGTTCGACTGGTTGAGCTCAACGCTCGCCAAGCGCACGAGCGCCAGCTTGCTGTGGTAAAAAACGACGAGCACAAGAAGCGCCTCACGGGAATTGCGGCGGGTCTCGGTGTCCTCGCACTCGTCGCTGCTGTTGGCGGGGGATATTACGCAAAGAAGAAGTCGGACGAAGCGCAAGCCGCCCAGGCCGAACTTGCGACCCTGCAGGACAAGGCTTCAAAGGCCGAAGCTGAACGCAGCCAGCTCAAGGCGCAGCTTGAGAATGCAAAGGATCCGAAGGAATTCGAAATCCTTCAGCAAAAACTCGCTGCCAAAGACAAAGAGGTCAAGGACTTGAACTCCACGATCGCCAAGGGCGGTGGTAAGCCCGTCATTCCCGGCGGTGGTGCAGGCGGGCAAGTGAATCCGCCCGGCGGGGGCGGGGGGGGTGGCGGTGGCGGCGGTACAAAGCCCGCGTGCAAGTGTCCACCCGGAGATCCGATGTGCACGTGCTACTAACCACGTGCTACTAACCTGGGCACCCTCTTCCCGAGGGACCGATGCCTACGTCGCAACTCATCCTCGCTCTCGACGTGCCTACGCTCGACGATGCGTGCGCGCTTGTTGAGCGCGTGGGGGATGCGATTGGCATGGCCAAGGTAGGGCTCGAGCTCTTCGTGCGTACCGGTCCGGAGGCGGTCACACGTGTTCGTGCGCTCGGACTTCCCGTCTTTCTCGACTTGAAGCTTCACGACATTCCAGAAACAGTCGACCGCGCTGTAGCGTCTGCGTGTGGATTAGGTGCGACCCTCCTCACGGTGCACGCAAGCGGAGGGCCGCGCATGCTCGAGCGCGCGCAAGCACGAGCCGAACGCGAAGACACAGGGCTTGCCATCGTGGCGGTGACCGTACTCACGTCGCACGATTCTTCGAGTCTTACAGCGATCGGGATCAACGAATCACCCGAAACACACGCGACGCGCCTTGCCGATGTCGCATCTTCTTCAGGCATCGGTGCATTCGTGTGTTCACCATACGAAGTGCGCAGTCTTCGCAAGCGTTTGGGCGATAGCGTGACCCTCATCACTCCCGGTGTGCGCGCGCCTGGGCAGGCCCATGGGGACCAAGCGCGCGTGATGACCCCACGCGAAGCTGTGCTTTCGGGCGCAACCTGGCTTGTGGTGGGGCGTCCGATCCGCGATGCGACAGAGCCACGCGCAGCTGCCCTGGCGCTGCTTGAAGATGCCCGAGGCACGCGCTGATGGATCGAGTGGTGTGCGGACTTCAATGCGCTCGTGAAGCCATTCGAGTTCACGGCGCCCGCCTTCCGCGCGTGTGCATCGAAGACACCGTCTCGCCCGAACTGGCGAAGTTGGAACGGTTCGCGGGGGATCAAGGTGCGCGCGTGGATCGCGTGCGACGCTCGGAGCTCGATAAATTATCGCAAGGTGTTCGGCATCAAGGGGTTGTAGCGTTGGCGCCCGAGCTCGTCTTGCACACGCTCGATGAACTTCTCACGGCATCCCCAACGCTCGTGGTCGCACTCGATGAGCTTGAGGATCCACAGAATTTTGGCGCGGTGATTCGTTCTGCCGTCGCGCTTGGAGCCAACGCAATCGTGTGGCCCGAGCATCGCTCCGCTCCTCTTACACCTGCAACGTTTCGAGCCTCCGCGGGAGCTATCGAACACGCAACGCTCTGCCGCGTGGGCGGCCTTCCCAACGCACTCATGACGATGCGTGATGCGGATATGCAAATCGTGGGTCTCGACGCAAACGGCTCCACAGCGATTGCTGATTTCGATCTCACAACCGCAGTCGCGATTGTGGTGGGCGCGGAAGGCAAAGGTCTGCGCAAAACGGTGAAGAGCGTCTGCACCGGGTTGGCAAAGTTGCCAATGGGTGGACCCATTGCTTCCCTCAATGCCTCGGTTGCGGCTGCCATCGCGCTTTATGAAGTGGTTCGGCAACGTCCGGCGAATCAAGATTGAGTTCCATCAAAGGGACAGGCACGCTTAAGCTGGAGCACGCAGATGAAACCTTCTGTTGGCATCATCGGCTTTCGCGGCATGGTCGGGTCCGTTCTTACGGGCCGCATGGTCGAAGAGCGCGACTTCGATCTCATCGAGCCCATTTTTTTCTCGACGTCGCAATCTGGCATCCAAGGCCCAGACATCGGGCGAGACACAGGCCCCGTCGGTAACGCGAACGATCTTGCCGCATTAGCAAAGCACCCTTTGCTCATTAGCTGCCAAGGCGGCGAC
>JAHFDX010000508.1 GCA_023248785.1 Myxococcales bacterium | reverse complement strand
GGTCAAAACACCGAGCCTACAAGCGCATCGCAATCGTTGCCCTCATCGATACTACGCGGGCCGCTTGCGATCGATCTCGAGCGTCGACAAGTCACAGTTGAGGGGCAGCTCGTCAAGCTCACCCAAACCGAGTACGCGCTCCTCGTTTTGCTCGCAACGCAAGAGGGCAAAGTATACTCGCGCAAGGAGCTCCTTTCGCGCATTTGGGAAACCGAGCACGACGGATACGCGCGCAATGTCGACTGCCACATCACGCGTGTTCGCAGAAAGCTCGAACAAGCAGGCCTCAACCCTGCGCCCATTCATACCTCCCACGGCACCGGCTACTCGTTCTCGCTGACCACCCCGCCACCACTTTCCGCATGAGTATTCGCGAACGCGCTTGGGCCGCATTCAAGTCGGGCGTGTACAAGGTCCCTGTCGCGGTCAAGACGGGGCTATTTTCGGTCTCAACCGCGTTGGTAGCCGCGTCACTGACGTTAGCGATCCTCGTCATCTACACGAGTGCAGACCCGGCGCGTGCCGATCGCCTTCTGACAACGCTAAAGAGCCAAAAAACCCTACCTCCTGATCTGATTGCCGCGACATTGTGCACGGCCGTCATCGTGGGTCTGGTGGAGGGAATTGCGGTTGGGCTCATGACGCGACTCCGGCTTCGCGAGTTTGAACGGGCGCTACGGCAAGTAGCTGAGGGCAACTTCAAGGCGGCTCTCCCTCCCCCGCCAGGGCCAGATTTTCGCTTCGTCGAGAGTGCATTCACAAAGATGACGTCTGCCATCGACGAGTTAACCTCGCGGCTGAAACACGCAGATGCGCAAAGGCGTCGCCTCTTTTCTGACCTCGCCCACGAACTCGCAACACCCACCGCGTCGATCGTTGCGGTCGCGGACTTCCTCATCGAGGACCAACACAAATCCGAGCAGACACGCACGCGAATGTTGCAAGCACTCGACGAGGAATCACGCCGCCTCGAGCGCCTCATTCGTGACATTCGTGATCTTGCCAACCTCGACGACCCCGACGTGAAGTTCGCGTTCGAGAACGCAGATCTTACTCACCTCGTGAAGCGTTTCACCGATCGCGCAAATACAACCAGCACCCAAACTCGCGTTACAGCCGATCTTGCGGACGTTCGCGCCGAGGTAGACCCGATTCGAATTGAACAGGTTCTCGTCAATGTCGTTGCGAATGCCCGACGATACGCTCCCGCCGACGGCGAAGTGCGCCTTCGGCTGACCGACGAGAACGACCATGTTCTTCTCTGCATCGACGATAGCGGCAAAGGCGTTACGGACGAGGTCCTGCCTCGCCTTGGTGAACGCCTCCTTCGTGTTGACCCTTCCCGCGCGCGCACAACCGGTGGAGCGGGACTTGGCCTTTCGATCGTCGCCGCAATTGTGCACCGACACGGAGGTAGCGTGGGCTTCGAGCATTCAGACCTTGGCGGGCTATCGGTACAAGTCAGGTTGCCAAAGGAACGCGGGGCGGCTGTAACACAATTGCAGCCACCGACAGCCGAGTAACTTTTTCGAGCGGCGCCGATGGCGCTCTGTATCGTAGCCCCGCAAGCAAGGGGGCGAATTCTTATGATGCTTCGACCGCAACGCGTGTTCGTTCCATTTGGCGCCCGATTGATTGCGACCCGCGTCCGACCACAGCTGACCTCCATCCACAGTGTCACTTACCCACTGTACGGCAGTTCCACTGCGGATCCTCAATCGCCCATTCGCCCTCGCAGGACGCAGCCGTTGCGCGAATGGACCTCGATTCACCAGACGCAACCGTCGCCGATTGCCGCTGCCTTTTCGCACGGCCGTCGCAGCGCACAATCCATGAGACGGAACACGACTGGGTTGTCTTGCATCCACTCGTGAAGTCGAAATCCACGAGTTTCTGCTCGATGTTGTCGCGCTGCGAAAACTCGATGCAAGACGCCTGATCAGACACCAACTCGGCGTCTTCGGCATGACCTGGGGTCGAACGAACACCGAGCACAAAGATGCCCAATGCCGTCCACACAATGGCGGCGTTTCCCATGCACGGATAGACAACGACACGCGAAGAAAGTTCCGATGGATTCCGCTACGGAGCGGCTCACGCCCGGGTTGGGGTCGCTCGGTCTTCCATCGTGATCGGTGCAAGCGTCGCGACAACACCCTCGAGCCACGGTTCGTCGCTCGGGTCGGCTTCGAAAAAAGGCAACCCCGCGCGCGCCGACAACACCCGCAGCACCCGCCACTCAAAACCCGACAGGATCGCCATCCGCCGCAAGCCGAGACCGCGGATGTGCATAATCACCCGCACCATTTCAACATCGACGGGCTCCGCGGAAACTTGGATCACCTCTCCGAAGTTTCCACCCAAGTGCGAAAGCACATTGCGCAGAAGCCGCGCCCGCGATCGAGCTCGTCGCATTCCGTGGCGGCGAAAAAGATCGAAGTGCTTGTTGCGCGACACAAGTCCTGGAACGAGCGTTAGTGCAGCTGTGAGCGCGTTCTCGTCGATCGACGGTTCCACTGTCTGAAGTGTACATCGCGCTCAATCGTCGTCGCGACCCGAAAACTGCGGCGCCTCTTTGATCACGCCCGCTTGATAGAGAAGCTCCACTTGCCGGTGCGAACGAAGCGCAGTCATCAGCTCGTTCAAATCGCCTTCGATGACGCGATCGAGCTTGTTCAACGTCAGTTTGATTCGGTGATCCGTCACGCGATTTTGTGGATAGTTGTAGGTGCGTATCTTCTGACTTCGCTCGCCGGTCGACACCATGCTCTTTCGCTCAGCGGCCTCGGCGGCGTCACGCCTTTCGCGTTCTCTTGCGAGCAGCTTGCTCATGAGAACTTTCATCGCCTTCGCTTTATTTTTTAGCTGCGACCGTTCGTCTTGGCACTTAACGATGATTCCCGTCGGCTTGTGTTGAATTTGCACAGCACTATTCGTCGTGTTGACGCCTTGCCCACCAGGACCGCCGCTCGCCGCAATCGAAATCTCGAGGTCCTTTTCGTCAACATTCACGTCGACTTCATCGGCCTCTGGAAGCACCGCGACCGTGGCCGTCGACGTATGAATTCGCCCCTGCGTTTCGGTTGCCGGAACACGCTGTACGCGATGCACTCCACCCTCGAAGCGCATGCGCGAATACACATCCTTTCCAGACACGAGCACGATGCACTCCTTGTACCCCCCCGTAGCGCTCTCACTCACCGAAAGCACCTCAAACGTCCACCCGGTCGTTTCGGCATAGCGTGCATACATACGAAACAAGTCCGCGGCGAACAGCGAGGCCTCTTCACCTCCCTCTCCGCTTCGAATCTCGACGATCACGTTCTTTGCATCGTTTGGATCCGACGGCAGAAGCGCGAGCTGAATGGCTCCTTCAAGCGCTTCGAGCTCACTCTTTAGGACCGGGAGCTCCTCCATCACAAGTTCGCGCAGTTCTGGGTCAGCGAGAGCCTCTTCGTCCTCACGGATCTTCCGCTCAATTTCGCGATAACGCGCGAACTGCGTGACAATGGGTTCGAGCTCGGCACGCTCCTTCGTGAACCTTTGTAACTGCACGCGATCGGAAAGCACGTGCGGTTGGCACAACAAATCATCGAGCTCGCGATAGCGGCGCGCAAGGTGCTCGAGTTTTTCC